>DATDCV010000148.1:0-3122 GCA_036524155.1 Verrucomicrobiia bacterium | reverse complement strand
GACGGTGGCGCTGCTGCGGCAGGCGCCCGGCGCGGCGACAGCGGCGGTGGCGGCGGCATCGGCGGCCGGGGAATCGGCCGGCGGCTCCGCTTCCACAAATCTCGTGTCCGGACCGTCGACGAATGCCATAGGCCCGGTCAGCGCCGTCCTGGTGACCTCGTGGTATCACTCGCGCCGGGCGCTGCAGACCTTCCGGAAGGAGGCGCCCGACATCCGGTTCTACTCCCGGCCGTCCTATTTCGGGTATCCCGGTTCGGCCGATGCGGTGAACGCCAAAGGCTTGCGGTGGTACGCCTGGGCTGAATACGTGAAATTGCTCGGGTATTGGGTCGTGTATGGCGTGAGGCCGGGCTAAAGGCGGAAGACGGAGGAGGCGGCAGTAATTAGCGAATTAGTGAATCAGTGAGGGGGAGAAAAGGCTAAAGGCCTAACGGGGGAAAGGCTGAAAGCCAACTGCCGAAGCGCTGAAATGTGGGCATCTGCTGGTTTTTGCAGGAATTGGCGCAGCTTGATTTAGTGTTTTGAAATCGGGGTTTTGTCGTTACCTTTCGGTTATGAGCATCGGGTCGATGATCGAGACTACACCGGGGGTCTGTGGTGGCCGGCCACGGCTGGCCGGCACGCGAGTGCCCGTGCATCGCGTAGCGGGCTATTACCGGCTCGGCTACTCTCCGGAGGAAATCCTTGGGTTGCTGAACTCGCTGACTTTACCACAGGTTTACGCGGCGTTGGCCCACGCTCTGGCCAACCCCGAGGAGACGACCGAGGCGCTTAATTCAGAGGCCGCCGAAGGCGAGCGCCTCAAGACGGCCACCCGGGCCGCGTGAAACCCGGCGGGATTTACCTGGACGAGGACGTCCAGGCCGGCGCGCTGATAGAGGCGTTGCGGGCACGCGGGCTGACCGTGCTGACTACGAGCGAGGCCGGCAACACGAGCCGAAGCGATAATGAGCAATTGGCCTTCGCCTCTTCGAAGAATCTCGTTTTGGCGACATCCAATATCAGCGATTTCGCCGAGCTTCACCGGCGATGGATGTCGAGTCAACAGCACCACGCCGGCATCGTTTTGATTCAGCAGCAGAAGTTAGGTCCAGGAGAGCTTGCCCGGCGGATCGTCCGGGTACTGGCTGCCGCGGCCGAACACGGAATGATCGATCAGCTGGAATTCCTCAGCGCCTGGCACTAAGCCTACCATTTTCGGCCGACAACAATCGCCCGCGCGCGTTGAACCGTTGAAGCGGTAAAGCGTTAAAACGTTGAAGCGGTGAAGCGGTGAGATTAGTTTTGAAGTTCGCCCGGTGAGGGCACCGGGCCTACAGGTCGATGAAATGCCGGGCGTTCTTTGTAGGCCGCGTGCCCTCACGCGGCGGCTGTTGCCGCGGAAGACGCGAAAGGGGAAACCACGGCTGAACACGGCGGCGCGTTACCGCCTGTACTGCCCGTCGTTGGGGCCCAAAGGCGGGGCCAACACTTCCGGGTAGCTCCCACGGACATTCCACAGATCCCAGATGTACCAGTCCAGGGCGCCCGTAAGGCCCATGGCATCTGCAACGTAGAACAGCGGATTGTAAAAGGTCGGACAAACGCGCGAAGGAAAGAAACCCATCGACTCGAGCTTCGCGACCGGGCCGCTGCTGAGCGGGTAGACCACGAACACCATCGCAAATACCCACAGCAGCCAGGTCAGCCTGCCCCGCGCGCGCGGTGGCGGTTCGGGTGGTGGCGGCGGGGACTGGTCGCGCGGTGCGTCCATGACGTGAGCTTGGACCGGGTAGAAGGAAAACACAAAAGGAATGGCACAACCCATCTAGTGCATAAGTCGCGCGTGAGCCAGCCCCCCGGCGCGCGGACTTCAGTCCGCAGCAACGCCCGCCAAGCACCGGCTCTACCAATTCGAACACAACTGCCAACCGAACCTTGCTGCGGACTGAAGTCCGCGCGCCGACAAAAGACTCCAGTGTTTCAGCGTCTCAGCGTTCTCTTAGTCCTTTGCCTCCTCTGGTTTCGGCTCATTGACCACTTGCGGATCGAGTGGACGCTCAATCCGCAATACGGCTATGGCTGGGCGGTGCCGTTTTTGTGCGTCTACCTGTGGTGGCGGAGGTGCGGGGAAAATCCGAAATCCGAGAGGCAGTTACAGAACTCCGGTCCCTCGCAACGTACGTCCCCATTCCCCCTCACCCCCGCCCTCTCCCCGAGGAGAGGGAGCTCTGCAGACCGCCCTTCGCCATTCCAGGCGCCCCAAGTATGCGGCCGCGCTGCTGATGGTTCCCCCTCTCCTCGGGGAGAGGGCCGGGGTGAGGGGGAACTAAACGTCCGAAAAAACCTCAGTGACTTGGTTCTGCAATCGCCTCCCGAAACCCAACATCCGAAATCTGAGGATGGTGGAGGATGGATCGTCTTAGCATTCGCGGTTTTGGCGGCGGCGTATCTGCCGACGCGGCTGGTCGAGGAGGCGAACCCGGAGTGGCGGCTCGTAAGCTGGGCGCTGGCGCTGGTGGTGGTGGGCCTCACCTGGCTGTTGCTGGCGAGGACCGGGCTAAGTTCCGGATTACCAGGTCCAGGGTTTCGAGCCCAGCACGCGAAGGCCCGGCTGCAAACTTTAGCCTTTAGCCTTCCGCCTTTAGCCTTCTTTCTGGTGGCGGTCCCGTTGCCGACGGTGATCGAAGCGCCGTTGATCCGCGGTCTGACCGCCGCCAATACCGCCGTGACGGTGGAGGTGGTGAATTGGCTGGGCGTCGCCGCGGTGCAGCAGGGCAACACCATCCAGGTCGTCACCGGCAGCGTCGGCATCGACGAGGCGTGCAGCGGGATTCGCTCGTTCCAGGTGGCGTTGATGCTGGCGCTGTTTTTCGGCGAGGTATATCGCCTGAAGCCGGGCCGCCGGGTGGCGCTGTGCGTGGTGGGGTTGGCGCTGTCATTTGTGTTCAACGTCGCGCGGACCACGCTGTTAACGTGCGTCGCCGCGAGCCAGGGAGTGGGAGCGGTTGCGAGCTGGCACGACCCGGCGGGCGCGGCGATTTTGGTGGGGTGTTTCCTGTCGATTTTGCTTATCGCGCGGAGGTCGCGGATTTCTGAAGATGGCTTGGGAGGCCGGCGCGAAGAGACGAAAACCGCCGAAA
>DATDCV010000147.1:0-6418 GCA_036524155.1 Verrucomicrobiia bacterium | reverse complement strand
CCCTCGGTGGACCGACGCGGTTTTCTTACGCCTTCATGGTGTTGCTGCTGGTGCTCACGATCGCGGTGCATTTGGCAACGCCCCTGCTGGCCGCCCTGTTCTCCTATCTGGTGCTCACGATGCTGGTCTTCCCCCGGCGGGGAGGAAAATGGATTGCGGCTGGTATCTTCATCGTCCTGATCGGGGCCGCCGCGTATGGCCTGGGATACTATGCGAAGCACACCATCAAGGCGCTGCCGGAGATTGCGGACCGCTCGATTCCCTCGGTCTTCTCGTGGGCCCAGCAACATGGCATCGAACTCCCGTTCACCGACTACGACAGCCTCAAGGACCTGGCGTTGGATAGTGTCAAGGTTGAGGCCCGGTACCTGAGCGGCTTCGCCCGATTCGCGCGCGGCGCGACCACGAATATCCTGTTCCTGGTGGCGGGTTGCGTTGTGGCAGTGAGCCTGTTTTTGAACCCGCGGTTCGAGTTGGGCCGCGACGCCTCAGGCCCCAATCAGAATCTTTACTCCGAGTGCTGCTCGGAGATCGCCCTGCGTTTCCGAACCCTCTACGACAGTTTCAAGACGGTGATGGGTGCCCAGATCATTATCTCCGCCATAAACACCGTGCTTACCGGGATTTTCGTCCTCTTCCTCGGCTTTCCCTATGCGATTGTCATTGTTGGGGCAACCTTCATCTGCGGGCTGCTGCCGGTAGTGGGGAATATCATCAGCAATACGGTGGTGGTCATGGTTGGGTTCACGATTTCGCCGCGGACCGCCTTCTTCGCGCTGCTGTTTCTGGTCATCATTCACAAGCTTGAATACTTTCTCAACAGCAAGATCGTTGGGTGGAGGATTCGGAATCCTCTCTGGCTGACTCTGTTGGGATTGATAGTCGGTGAGAGGCTGATGGGAGTTCCCGGTATGATTCTCGCCCCCGTGATTCTGAATTACATCAAACGCGAGACAGCGGTCTTCCGCGCGGATCGGGACTCGGACAAGGAGTCGGAACCCGCGGTTGCCGGGGCTTGAGCTGCCGAAAGTGACGTTTTAGGCCCCGGCGAGCGTCCCACAGGACTGCACAAACCACGCAAAAGTTGCTTTGCCGCCTCCGTGCGGGTATAGTGACCCGGATTTTGGAAGGGCGGAGAATCGCTCTCCGGCGTTCTGCCGGGGGGAGGAAAGTCCGAACACCATTGGGCGCGATGCCGCGTAACCTTGATGCCGTTTCGGCGGTGTTCAAGGACACACGCGGGAGGTGACGTCGTGAGGCGTCCCGACGGAAAGTGCCACAGAAAACATACTGCCCTGTTCATGCTTGCATGAGCAGTGGTCAAGGTGAAAAGGTGGGGTAAGAGCCCACCGCTCCAAGCGCAAGCGCGGAGGCACGGAAAACCCCATCGGGTGCAAGGCCAAATAGGGGACCGCGGAGCGGCCCGCTCCTATCCCGCTCCTTCTGCAACTCGCGGCATTTGAGAGTTCCAGAAGGAGCGGGATCGGTCCCGGGTACTGGCTGCTGAGACAAATGATTCTCTCCCCTGCCCATTCTAAAGCCGACGCGAGATGTTAGTTCGCGCGCGCCGGTCCGGCCGGCGTCCGTGAGACCAGGAAGCGTATCGCCGGTTTCAGAATGGGCAGGGCAGACAAAATTCGGCTTATAGCCCTTCCAGGATCCAGTCGCTGCTTTTGCAGCTCCAGGCCGGCCGCGGCGGTTTCTGCGACGGCCAGATACAACATATTTAGCCTTGACCAAGCCGCGACCCGGCTTAGAGTTGCATTAAGTTCATCGCCATGAGCGCTAATTCAAAACCGGGCTCGCGAGGCTTCACACTTATTGAACTCCTGCTGACTCTGGCGATCATCCTGCTGCTGATCTCCATGCTTTTGCCCGCTCTGAACCGCGGACATGGCAAGGTTCGGAGCCTACAGTGTCACAATAACCTGCACCAGATCGGACTGGGGATGATCTTTTTTGCTCACGCCCACGAAGACAAATTCCCGATGCAGGTTTCGACCAACCAGGGTGGGTCCTCTGAGTTCATCGAAGCCGGGAACGCCGTGCAGGGCGATTTCTATTTCTCCTACAAGCACTTTCTGCCATTGGCGACTGATCTCGAAACCCCGAAATTGCTGGTCTGCCCCTCGGATACGCGGCCACCCGCGACCCAGTTCTCGTCGTTGCGTAACACCAATGTCAGCTATTTCGTCGCCGCGAACCCTGTTTATATGCAGTCTGACTCGATCTTGTCGGGCGACCGCAACCTGGCCCCGTTCTCAAACAGTGTTGCCCGGGTAGGACCCCGACGGCCGCTTAGATGGACCCGTGAAATTCACCAATACCGGGGCAACGTTCTCTTCGCCGACGGGCACGTCCTGCAACTCAGCGATGTTCTCAGCTTGAGCAACTCTCCAGGCGCACCTCTCGCCAGCCTGGTAATGCCCTCCGTAATGAACCCGGTTTCTACTCTCCCGGCTGGCTCCGGAGAAGGAGGCTTCCAGGGAGGCGGTAGTGGCGGCGGTGGCGGCATCCGCGGCGGCAATCTCTCGGTCTCGGCTTTCTCGTCCAACAACAGCTTCGCGCTTACCAATGGGGTGCTGACGAATTGGACAATCACTTCCGGCCCACGGCAAATCCCTCCCTCAGCCTATGACCTCGGAGGACCTGGCCCGGGCCCTACCCATCCGCCGTTCCCAGCAGGTTCGGTTTCCTCCAACCACCAAACCGCCGTGAGAGTAAGCCCGCAGCCGCCCGGCACTGACTCTCCGGGCGAGCCGGATCTCGAAGCGGCTCATCAGAACCTGGTGGATAGCGGGCGGGATCTGGCCAACCGGGGCACGAACCTCATATACAGGACCCCTTGGTGGCTGCTGGCGTTGTTGCTGCTGGTCACACTCTGGTTGCTCAAGAACGTGCGCGAGAATCGCCGTCCCGCATCAACCGCCGGGGCCAAGCCACGCCTTTGGTTCGTCGCTCGTCGCCCTCGTTCGTAGCACCCTCGCTGGCTGCTTCCGTAAGCCGCGGCGCCCTCCCCGTTCCAGCCTCCCGCGTGTCCCTCATTCCCTGGCTGGCCAAAACCGTCCCCTGGTGTTATCTCTCTTCCATTGCGTCACAAACTATCGGTAAATATTTATGGAACTTCGACGACTTGGGAACTCGGACCTGCGGATCACGCCAATCGGTTTCGGAGCGTGGGCCATTGGCGGCGGCGGCTGGCAATTCGGCTGGGGCCCGCAAAACGACCGGGAATCCATCGCCGCGATTCATCGGGCGCTGGAGCTCGGCATTAACTGGATCGACACCGCGGCGGTTTATGGCTTGGGCCATTCAGAAGAAACCGTCCGCACCGCCTTGCGTGACTGGTCCGGGCCTCGCCCCTACGTCTTCACCAAATGCGGCATGGTGTGGAATGACAAACGCCAGATCGATTACTCGCTTCGCCGCGCTTCTCTGCGCCGTGAATGCGAAAACAGCCTGCGTCGCCTCGCTGTTGACGCTATCGACCTGTACCAGATTCACTGGCCCGTGGACGATCTGGCCGAGACCCTCGAAGGATGGCAGACCCTTTCCGATTTGCAGAAGGAAGGCAAGGTCCGCTGGATCGGCGTGTCGAACTTCAGCCCGGAAGAGTTGCAGAGATCGGCGGCTCTTTCGCCGGTGACATCGCTGCAACCTCCCTATTCCTTGCTCCGTCGCGAGGCGGAGAGCGAGCTGCTGCCCTACTGTTCCCAACACGGCATCGGCACGATCGTCTATTCCCCGATGGCCTCCGGTCTCCTCACCGGCGCGATGTCCCGCCAACGCGCCGCCTCCCTGGCCCCGGACGACTGGCGCCGCCAAAACCCCGAGTTCCAGGAACCGAAGCTCTCCCGGAACCTCGCCCTGGTCGAACGGCTCCGGGCCGTGGGACAGCGCCATGGCCGTTCGCCCGGCGAAGTAGCAATCGCCTGGACCTTGCGCCAGCCGGCTGTAACCGGCGCGATCGTCGGCGCGCGGAATGCCGGCCAGGTTGACGGCATCATTGGCGCGGGCACCTTCCGGCTTACGGCGGCTGAGATTGCCGAAATCGAAGTCGCCTGACGCTGCACGGTGGAGCTCCCGGCCTCATTTTTGAACGGAAAGGTCCTCAAACGGTCCTTGCCGGTGATTGCGGGACCGCCCCCGCCCGACGCCCCGATGCTCAAACGGCTCCGCTTGCGGCAGGGGGAGCTAGCGCATTTCTGGAACGGCGAGGAACCCATTCATTACATCGCCTTCCTCGAACTCCGGGACGGGGCCATTCGCGGCAACCATTATCACCGCCACAAGCGCGAATTCGTCTACGTGATCTCGGGTGAATTATTACTCTCGGTCGCCGACACCGAATCCAGTCAACGGGACTCATTGATTTTGAGAGCCGGCGACCTTGGATCGATTGACACCGGCATCGCCCATCGTTACCAGGTAAACCAACCCGGTCAGGCAGTCGAGTTCTCCACCGTCACTTTCAACCCCGCTGACCTCTACCCCTGGCAATTCGACGACTGCTGACTTGCCCCAGGAAAGAGCAAAGCTTCAAAGGGGGCGCTCTCCAATCCCGAACTCAAATCGCTCCGCAACGGGAGCGGGTTCCCACGCCCTCTTCCCTTCCATATCCCGTGGTTCTTCTACTCTTGGTTCTTCCCACCCAGGTTAGCATTGTCCGCCTTTGCGCCTTTCAGGTTCTCCTTGCTTCGACGGTTCAAGGGTTCAACGCTCCTCGCCGCCGCTATGGGGTCCTGGCCTACCCCCAAAAAAGTATTTTCGGGCTTGCATTTTCCCCAAAAAGCGTCAGTGTTCGCTGGTCTGACAGATGGACTTGTGGTTCCAAGGGCATGGTGAATCTTCAAGTGAACTAGTTTCAGTGATGATTTGAAACCCGGCAGTCGGGAACGGTCTGGAGAACAGCAAGCGTAAAGTCGAAAGACAGTAATAGTATAGATGAGTGCTAAATTGTTCGTTGGAAACCTGAGTTTCAACATCACCGAAAACGACCTGCAGGACGCCTTTGCGGCGCACGGCACGGTCCTGGAAGCTAACCTGATGATGGACCGCTCCACCGGCCGTCCCCGCGGCTTCGGCTTTGTCACCATGAGCACACCCGAAGAAGCTCAGAAGGCCATTGACGCCTTGAACGGCAAAGAACTCGCCGGTCGCGCCCTCACGGTTAACATCGCTCGCCCGCGCGAAGAGCGCGCCCCGGGCGGTGGTGGCGGTCGCCGTGAATATCGCGGCGGTGGCGGCGGTGGTGGCGGCGGTCGCCGTGACCGCTACTAAGCTCGCTTGATTTCTCTTCCCGGTTGTTCGGGATAAAAGTTCTGGTCTCCCCGTGGAAATTGCTTTCCACGGCGAGGCTTTACTTAGTTTCATGTGCTTCTGTGAAGCACGGCTCTATCTTTTTACTTTCTCTTCTCGCACATTCCTCCCTGGCTTTGGCCGCAACCGCGGCACCCGCTGCGCCTGGTCCCTACGCCAGATGGTCGCACGGCCCTCCCTGCGACCCCGCCTTCTTCCCCATTGCCGTGTGGCTCCAGGCCCCTGCCAATGCCCAGCGCTACCGCGACGCCGGCATTAACACCTACGTCGGCCTTTGGAAAGGCCCCACCGAAGACCAAATCGCCCAACTCAAAGCCGCCAAAATGCGGCTGATCTGCCACCAGAACCAGGTCGCACTCCAGCACCGCGACGACCCCGTCATTATCGCCTGGATGCATGGCGACGAACCGGACAACGCCCAAGCCATCCCCGGCAAATCCGGCTGGGGCCCGCCCATCCCGCCCGATTCCATTATCAAAGACTACGCCCGCCTCCAGGCCGCCGACCCCTCACACCCGATCCTCCTCAACCTCGGCCAGGGCGTCGCCTGGGACCAATACCCTGGGCGCGGCGTCCGCTCCAATCACCCCGAAGATTACCCCCAATACCTTGAAGGCTGCGACATCGCTTCGTTTGATATCTACCCCGTCGTTCACGATCGACCCGAAATCGCCGGCCAGCTCTGGTACGTCGCCCGCGGTGTCGAACGCCTTGTCAAGTGGAGTGCCGGCAACCGCATCGTCTGGAATTGCCTCGAATGCACCCGCATCTCCAATCCCGACCGTAAACCAACCCCTTATCAGGTCCGCGCCGAAGCCTGGCTCTCCCTCGTTCACGGCTCCCGCGGCCTCATCTATTTCGTCCACCAGTTCAAACCTGCCTTCCGCGAAGCCGCACTCCTCGACGACGCCGAGATGCTCGAAAGCGTAACTGAACTTAACCGCCAAATCACCGCCCTCGCCCCTGTTCTTAATTCCCCCACCCTCCCCGACGCCGCCTCCATCACCTCCGATGACCCCTCCGTTCCCATAGCTTCGATGGTGAAAAAACACGACGGCCACACCTGGCTTTTTGCCGTCCCCCTCCGCGACGGCGACAC
>DATDCV010000146.1:0-5577 GCA_036524155.1 Verrucomicrobiia bacterium | reverse complement strand
GATCGATCGATGGTTCCTGGCCCAAATCAAGGAAATCGTCGATTTCGAGGAAGAGCTGGCCGGAACGCGGAGTTGAGCGGTCGGGGTGACCTGAGCCTTGCATGGAGCGCCGGCTTGAAGCCGGCCTATGACGGACTTGGTTCGCTTGTGCGGCGCTTCTTCGCTGGATCGCGCGGGCGATTGGCAGGTGTAAGCCGGTTGAAAACCGGCGCTCCCTGACCCTTTCGCCACCGACACCAGGTTTGTCTTTAAGCTGCCTGAACCTGCGCCTCGGCCATGAAAACGCCGAGCGCCTGTATTACGGGCTGGCACGGTTGCGCCGCGTCCTGCGCGAACTGCCGAAGCACGGGCAGCGACTGTTTCCACGAAGGCGATAGCGGCGGAAGCAACGTCTCATTCACAGACGCCGGCTCGGGCGCGCGCAACTCGACGGCGTGAGCACGGCTCAGCGCCAGAATGGCGTCGAGCAAAGGAGGCCGCGCCTCTTCTTCGAGGCCGGCCTGGGCGACGACGCGAGCCATTTTGAATTTCCGCGCTGCGAGCTGGCGGTGGGCGGTGATTTGGGCTTGTTCCGCAGCCGAAAGAGGCGGCGGGCTCGATTCAAGTCCGTCCACAGACCACAACGGGCGGGTGGCTCGGCTGGTCTTCGCGAGCAGGCCGGCATCGATGAGCCGCTGCAAAGCTTCATCGGTCGCGCGGTCCACCACTTCCAAGCGAACCGGGGCGAGCGGGTCGCTCTCACCCGGCCCGAAGTACTGCTCGTGCAAGGCGCGCAGTTGCTCGCGCCACTGAGACGAATCGCGGTCCACCACCAGGTAAAGGACGGAGTGATGGCCTTCGTTCGGGTAGCGCTCCTCGCAGCGCACGAGGGCGCCGTTGATTCGCTGATACGCGGCGGCGGCAAAGCCAAGAGGACGATCCGCCGGCAGCGTCGGCTTGGGCGGGCTGGTGTCCGGTTTGGTTTCGGCCGGACCGGTAACCAGTTGCTGCAGCTTCGCCATGAACGCCTGGCGGCCGCTTTGCAGTTTGATCTCCCTAAGGTTGCCCTTGCGGTCGAGCACCCCGTCGGCCAACGCCTGCTTGTTGGCGAGCGTGTCCAGCATCCGGTGTTCGATGGTCTTCTCGGAAACGAGATTGACGACGGTCACAGGGCGGGTCTGGTGTTTGCGCCAGGCACGCGCGATACGTTGCTCGAGCTTGGCGGGGTTCCAGGGCAGATCGCAATTGATCACCACACTGGCGTTCTGCAGGTTCAGGCCTGAGGCGCCCGAGTCCGTGCTCAGGAAAACGCGGCAATTCGGGTCGGACTTGAAGGTGTTGATCTCCGCGCGGCGGCGCTTCTGGGGCACCGTGCCGGTATGCCAGGCAAAACCGAGCCGGAGGTCATCGCACAGCCCGCGGACCAATTCGAGCATCCGTTGCCATTCGGAGAACACGATGACCTTCACCTCCGGATTGTCGCGGCACTCCTCCAGGATCTTCTCAAGCTCCGCCAGCTTCGGACAACTGCGTTCCTCGGGATTGAGGATAAAATTCGTATCGCACACCATGCGCATCATGTTGAGGTGGCGCAGCAGTTTGTCCTGTTCCTGCTGCGAGAGCGGGCGCCGTTTGGCAATCGAGGCCAGGCGGGCAACGACGCCCTCGTGTCCGTCATACTCCTGCTGCTGTTCGCCGCTCAGCGGAACAAAGTAGTTGCGGTCGGACCGTTCGGGCAGCTCGGTTTCGACATCCGCTTTGCGGCGGCGGAGCAGGTAGGGCCGGATACGCTCGCGGAGTTTGTCCAGGTTCCGGTAAGCGGAAGGGCGTCCGCGGTCATCGAGTTCGTAGTACTCGCGGTTGAAGCGGAAGAGCGGTCCCAGCAAGGCAGGGTCCAGGAAATCCATCAGCGAATAGAGCTCGTCGATCCGGTTTTCGATCGGCGTGCCGGTCAGCACAAAAGCGTAACGGCTGTGCAGGCGTTTCACGGCCTGGGTCGTGCGCGTGCTCCAGTTCTTTATGCGCTGGGCCTCGTCCAGCACGACGATATCCGGCTGCAGGCGCGCGTTGACTTCGAGCGCGTCCGCCAGCATTTGTTCGTAGTTGACGATTGTGAAGAAGGGGGGCGCACCGTACGCCTTCAGCCGCGCAGCCCGGCCGCCGAAAACAAGCTGGTACGGCAGGTCGGTGAAGCGCTGGATTTGCTCCTCCCACTCGGTTTTGAGGGAGGCAGGGGTAACGACCAGAATGCGCCGGGCCTTGCCGAGCCGGTGCAGCAACGCGCAGGCGGCGATGGCCTGGATGGTTTTCCCCAGGCCCATTTCGTCGGCCAGCAGGGCTCGCTCCGTAAACGCCAGGTGAAGCATGCCTTCGCGCTGGTAGGGAAACAACGTCACTTTGGTCTCGTGCGCCGGCCACTCCCCGCTCTGGGCCTTGAGCTCATACTCGCGGCGCAACCGCTTGCGTTCGCCGGCCTGCTTCCGCGCTTCCAGCCACGGCCCGACCTCCTGCGAAAGCCGCAAGTGGGGCAGGTCCGAGCCGGCAACCCGGGTCAGAAACTCAACCGCCTCCTCGGGTCTGTCCGGCTTGAGGAACCCGTCGTGGTCGAACCAGTCCTGCAACAAGGGTGGCATTGACCCATGGCCGTTCAGCAGCCGGAGCGTGTTCCGCGCGGGATCGGGCACAATATCCAGCCGCGTGGTGCCTTTCCGCGCGCCTTGCTCGAACAGGCGGCGGAAACGCGCCTGCAGATACAAAAGCACCGCTTCGACGTGCTTGCATGTCCCCAGGCCGTTGATCCGAAAGTCGACGCACTCGCAAGAGAACTGCCGGTCACCCACATTGCGGATTTCCACCAGGTAAGTCAGCCCGCTGCCGGAGGCAACCCGGAAGTTGGAGAAGATCGGATGCGCCGAAGCGGTATTGCTTATCCTGAATGTCTCCGTCCGGGCGCGCGCCCGGCGGCGATTGATCTCGTCCTGGTCGGTCGTCCGCCAATTATGCGGTGAAGGAACTTCGATTTGCGGCGATGCAGCTTTCGGCATACCCGCGATCATCAGACCCGAACGAAGAGAGTCAAAGCGGAGTTCTTATGAATTATTCACCGATTGTTCACAGGCCGATGCGTTTTCATGAAAACGTCACAGGTCTGTCACTGTCTTCGTCTACGGTTTGACCAGCCTAGCTGTTATCTTCTGAACATATTCCCGTGCCAGTTTGTTGCTCGGGTCCAGACGGGCGCATTCCTCGAAGCGGGCCAACGCTTCTTCCTTTCGGCCCTCCTGCCACAGCGCCACCCCGAGGTTGAAATGCGCCATGGCGTGGTCGGGTTTCTGGCGGATCACCTCCTCGAACATTCGGTGGGCTTCCGGCCCCTGGCCATCAAAGGCCAGTACTTCGCCCAAGGCATAGCGCGCTTCCCAGTAATTGGGCCGGAGCTGGAGCGCGCGGCGGAAACTGGCGATTGCCTCCTGCCGACGGTTCAGTTTTGAGAGCGCTTGGCCAATGAAGTAGAAAACGCGAGCGTCCTGAGGCATCAACTGTCTTGCGCGCTCAAAATCGGCCAAAGCCACGTCAAGTTTCGCTTCGGCGGCATGGAGCCTGCCCAACTCCAGCCAACCCTCGCCCAGGTCCGGACGCAACGTAACGGCTTGCGACAGCCGCTCGCCGGATTCGGGCAGCTTCCCCAGCCGCAGATCGAGCCGGCCGGCCTGAAAATACGCCACGTGATGGTGCGGCAGCAGTTCGCGGACCTGTTCCCATTCCGCCGCCGCGCCCGCGAACTCGCCCCGCGCTTCGAGAAACTCGGCATAATTCTCATGCAGTCGGTGGTCGGAGGGCTGCCGTTTGAGCGCGTCGAGGTAAAGCTCCTGCGCCTTGGCCGCGGCGGAGGCATCCATGCGCTCTCGCAGGCTTTGCAGCTCCGCCCGGATAGTCTCTCTCCGCTGAGTGTGGTTAAGCTGGTTCGTAAACGGTGCCTCAGCCAGCCGGCGCATCACATCTTCGAGCACTGCGTAGCGGTTCCAGTCGGTCAGTCCCAGCCGCTGCTCGCAAAGCGCCTGCGAAGCCCAGCCGCCACTGGCCCGGTTGGCGACAGTCGCTGGCAGAAAATGCTCCACCAACCCAGCCCAGGCTTGAGCCAGGAGGTAATTTCCGTCGGAGTTGAGGTGTACGTGTTCATAAAAAGCCTCGCGCCCGGGGATGCCATCCGGGCTATGGCCCGCGAAAAGAGCCGCCGCATCGAACATGACCAGGTTGCTCCACTCTGTTTTTCGCCCCGCTTCCGTGATCAAGCTGTTAATTCGTGAATCGGCGCGAAAGGGCAAGGCGTCGTCGTCCCGTGCCAGCCCGAAGTGCTCGCGCGCCGCGACCACATTGGTCAGGCGCAGAAGGCAGTCAGCCCAGCGGAATTGCAGCTCCGCATAGGCCGGGTCCAGGCTCGCTGCCTTAGGGTATTGACCAGCGGCGTCCTCATAGTGACCCTCGGCTTCCGCACGGATCCCGTTCGTGAAGAATGCCTCCCAGGCCTTCTGATCGGCTGCCGGGAGCTGGGTACCAGGCAGCGAACCGAACGGCGGCGAATCTCTCAGGTTGACGCCAACAGTGCTGAGAATCATCGGCACGCGTGCGGCGCGGCCGACACGCAAAATATCGTCCAGGTTTCGGCTGAAGTTTCGGTAGACCATTTCCTTGCGGCGGTCACGCGCAGGGATTTGGTTGTCCAGGAACATCTTCATGCCACCCCAGGAAGGGCCGTGTGAAGCGCCGCCACTGATCTTCCGTCCCACTGCCATCAGGAGCTGCCCTAAGCGGGTCCTCTGAACGGCCAGGCTGAGTCTCACATAGCTCAGCGGTGGCGACTGCGAGCCAAAGATGGTAGTCGCGCCGAACGGCCCGATCATTTCGTTGTTCCCCATGTAAACGATCCACAGATCCCCCTGGTGGCAAGCGCACTCGCGAGCGATTGGCAGAACGGCGTGCGAGTTGATGGCGGTGACTGCGCCGCAGACCACTTCGAATTCCGTTCCGGGATAGCGTTCCCGCAACAGCGCCTGGAAATAACGCGCCGCGCCGTAGGCCGGCCGGGGATCTCCCAGCGCGGCGGACTCGCCCAAAACAAAAATGCGGAAAGTGCCGGCCGGCTTGACCGCCTTCAGGCGGATGGGAGGAGGGCTGCGCGCCAGTTCCGGCGGGAAGAACCTCAGCCCAAACTTGTCATTGTCGACCAGGTAATCCTCGCTCCCGATGCGGACCTGTTTGAAAAACTCAGGGGAATACCCGTAACCTCCCAGCCGCAGAGCGCTCTCCAGTCCGACAACGCGAAGCGAGGGGATTACCAGTGCGCCGACTATGCGGAAAAGCACCTTCCGCCCAGTGGACAGCGCCGGTGCAGGCGTGGGCTGGGAGGGCGGACCAGTCGGCGAAGCACCGGTCCGCCGCGCGTCGCTCTCATTCGCTTTCTTGCCGCCGTGTTGCACTGGTGCGCTCATAAGACTCCATCCCGACGGCCTCCCGCAATTCATTTCGCAAGGGTATCGCCTCAGTCTTGGGTCGGAGCGCCGATTTTTAATCGGCTTAAGCGCGCCGACGGCCGCGTGT
>DATDCV010000145.1:0-23494 GCA_036524155.1 Verrucomicrobiia bacterium | reverse complement strand
TTCCGCCCTTTCGGAGTTCCCTCGCGGGTTGACTCCTGGCTTCCGCTTCGGTTGTCGTCATCTCCCCGTCGGGGACCTTTCACCCCGAGAGGCTCAGCACCTGCCGGACACACGAGCGCCGATTTCTAATCGGCTTAAGCGAGCCGACGGCCTATGGTAAGCCGAGTGCAACTCGGCGCTCCGACCCAAGACTGAGGGGGTACCAAAAACGTGTAAAAATGGTGCCTCGACTTCCTGTCGCTATCCGTGTCCGCCCCTGGCTTAACCTTCGCATGAACCGGTCTGCGGAAGAAACCAAGGGCCTCCTCTCCCCAGCCCTCTCCTCCAGAGGAGGAGAGGGAGAAAGCAGCCGGGGCACTGTAAGCAGTGGCGGCCATGCGGTGTACCCCGCCCCGCCTCTGGGGGGAGGAGAACCTGCGAGCGCTGACGATGCAAAAGGTTCAGGGGGTCAAAGCGCGGAATTATTATTTCGGCGAATGCTCTTTTTCCACCCTGCTCTGGACCTCGCCCGCTTTTAGCCGCGTCTTCAAACGCTGGCCGGCTTTCACCTGGGCAGCATCCCGCAACACCGCCCCGCTCTCAGAGTCCATCGTAATCGAATAGCCGCGTGCCAGCACCTGCTCCGGCCCCAGCAGGCGCAAGCGCGCATTCAGTGTCGCCCACCGGTTCTGCGCTTCGCGAGCCCGATGTCGCGCCAGCTCGGACAGGCGCTGGGTGGCTTGTCGCAAAAGCTCACTCCTTTGTTTCAGGATGACGCCCGGCCGCACCCGCGCGAGGCGGGTTGCCAGGTTTTCAAAAGCGACCCGTTGCTGCCGGGCGCCGTGGCTTGCACACCGCCGCAAGCTGGTCTGCAAATCATCCAGGCGCTGCAACCACTCATCAACCCGCCGCCGCGGATGCAGCCGGCCCAACCGCTGTCTCATTTGATCCAACGCAGCCGTCTTGTCCTCCCAACCTTGCCAAAACAAATGGCTCATCCGCTCGCCGGCGCCCCAGACAAACTCAACGCTGGAATAAACGCCCTCGGTGATAATCTCAGCCGCCGCGCTCGGCGTCGCCGCCCTCAAGTCCGCCACGAAATCGCTGATCGTGAAATCGATCTCGTGTCCGACCGCGGACACCACGGGCAGTATCGAATGGAATATCGCTCGCGCCACCGCTTCCTCATTGAACGCCCAAAGATCTTCCAGGCTGCCGCCCCCGCGCGTGACCAGGATCAAGCCCAGGGGCGCGCCTTGATCACCCGCCGCGATCTGCTGCGCGTGAAACTCGTTCAATAGCCGAATTGCGGTCGCGATCTCCGCCGCGGCCCCATCCCCCTGCACGCGGCACGGTGCCAGGACTATCTGCAATGAAGGATTCCGCCGTTGCACCACGTGGAGCACATCCCGAATCGCCGCTCCGGTCTCCGAGGTCACCAGCCCAATGCGGGCCGGGAACTCTGGAATCGGCCGCTTCCGTTCAGAGGCAAAAAGGCCTTCCGCCTTCAGTTTTCCCTTCAGTTTCTCGAAAGCAGCCTGAAGCGCGCCGATCCCATGCAACTCGACAGACACGACTCGCAACTGGTACTGCCCCCGCGGCTCGTACACTGTCAACTCGCCCCGCAGGATCACCTTGCGCCCGTCCTGCAAGAGCGAACGGTCAAGCTGGATCTCCCCGCGAAACAATACACAATTGAGCTGCGCACCCGCGTCTTTCAGCGTGAAATAGATATGACCGGAAGCCTGTGCCCTGAGATTTGTGACCTCACCCGTCACCCACACCTCACCGACCTCTTTCTCGAGGAGCCGGCGGATCTGCCCGGTCAGTTCCGTCACCGACAGCACCTTACGCACCTGTTCGGGAGGGAACAGCTCGCCAAAATCCCACTGCGATTTGACCGGTTTCGCCATCCGGTGCAGTAAATCATGACGGCCACCCCATTTCAATGCCGGTTGCTCCAGCTTTCGGGTGAGAAGCGACAGTTCGAGGGAAGATGTTCTTCTCCGAGCGCGGCCTGCGATCCGTAATGAGTTAAGCGTAAAACCCGCTACGGCGCAGAAAGGCTGAAGGCCAAAGTGAGGCGTGGACGGGGATATGGGGCCGTGATTCTGTGCAGACCATTCGCATCATGTGACTCCCCACTCCAATCACTCCGCGCTCGGAAAAACGGCGTCTCGTCCTTCCCACAGATCGAGTTTCGACCCTGCCGACGGTCTGGGGTCGCCGCCATCGTCCTGCCCGTCCTCACCGATCGAGTAGAGCAGGAACTCGCCGTTCTCGCCAGGCCGATATCGCAGCGGTCCCCCGCTCATCGGGTCGTAAGTTGGTGACTTCAGGAACTCCGGCACGAGTGCCGCCAAATCCGGTGGTGGCGAGTGGTGGCGCAGGTGGTATCGTTTTATGGCAATCGCGGTCAGAGTGAGCTGCCGCAGAGTTTCAGTCCTCACCGCGTGTTCGAGCACCTCCGTGTAATTGGGCAAAAACGCCCCGCTGAGGGTGTAACGCCACCGGGTCAAAGGGCGGGTGGTCTGGTTTATCCTGGCTGCAAAGGCAGCTTTTGACTTTCTCCGGTCCCAGGGTCGATGAGCGCGGATTTGCCTGGCCTCGTCTATCGCGCCCCCCATCGTGTCGAGATAGAGTACTTCATCGGCGTCCATGCTCGTGATTTTATAGGCTGGCCAGGCAACCCACAGTCGAAGTGCCGTTTTATAGCTCCCGCGGGCCTGGGGTGAACCCGTGAAAAGACCCATCACCTGCCTGCGGTCCGAGCGGCGGAACTGCTCCCAATAGCCTATCCCGCACACTCTCTCTCCCAGTAGGCCATGTTCTACCGCCTCGGGGAGGTCAAGATCCGCCCAGGTTCGCTGTAGCCGCTCGAGTTGCTGGTCGGACCAACCTTCAGCCTGCCCGGCCTGCCAGGTAGCCCAGAGCCCGAGGTGGCCCACGCCCGTGCGGACTATGGCACTGATCAGGCTGTAATCCAGCGTGTCGGCCCGCACTAGCGCCCCTAGCACCTCGAGGTCCCGCAAGGCGAGCTCAAGCTGGTTGGCGTGCAACTCGCTGATCGTCGCGGCACACAACCACCGCGCGCAATCGATACTGGAAAAATTTTGTAACGACGCCTGGGAGTGATTGGTCCTTCGCCCCCATTCCGGCGGCGCGGTGGTCAACACCTCACGAAGCGCCTCGAGCGGCTCGCTCGCTCGTTGGAGGTAATTAGCCAATTCCTCCCAGCGAACCGTTTTGCCCGGCCGTTTATCCGGTACCGCGGCTTGCTTCCAAGCCACGCGCATGCGACCGGGCCTGGGGAAAAATGAAAAATCCAAGTCTGACGCGGAATAGTCGAGAGCCTCGAATGCGTTGGCGGCGTTGGTGACAACCTGAGGGGCTGGGTTGGTAATCGCCGAATCTCCCCCAGTAAGTTCACGGTAGGTAAGTTTCTCGCCTTTGGCTCGCAATTGCGCCAGGAATTGCTCTGTTCTCCGCGCTCGGCTTGTTGCCAGAACCAGCACCAGCCCAATGACTACGGCTACTGCCGTCAGGATATCCAATCGCAGGTAAGTTCGCGCCCCGGGTGCAGCCGTCCGCTCCCCGACACCTTCATCGCTGCCGCTCGCCTTCATGTTTTGTCGCGTGGACTTCATCGACGAAGTTTCGCTCCTGCCGCTCGCCTCCGATAGCTGACGTAATAAAGGAAACCCCGATGCTGCACTCGCAACGCCCGCGGGATGCGGAGAGCCTGGCAAGCGCGCCAGCCGTGTCAAGTCCGCAGTGCTTGAGTCTCCGCTTCCGTATTCACCGATAATGCAAGCGGTAGAAACGGTGGACGTTAGTTGGATTGATGCGGGTATGGTAAGGACCTTTTTCGAGAAAGAAGAAACCGCCCAGCGGAATCCAAGAGCCTGGGGCCAACGCATCACTATAGTCGACGCTGCCAGTCTGCGGCTGCAAAGGCCATGAGGGGGTGGAGTTCAGCCCATTCGGGCTCAGGCGCAGGGTCGCGGCGGTGAAGCCGTGCGAGCTGCTTGCGTTATACTTGCTAATGCTCCATATTAGTGTATTACATCACAGCCATCACGGGGTGGGTTATGCCGGTTTCACGATCACTGCCGACCGGGAATGCGGGGCAATTCACGGCGACGCACTGGAGCGTAGTGCTGGCGGCGGCGGGGACGCCGTCGCCGCTGGCTCAAGACGCGCTGGAGAAGCTATGCCGAACGTATTGGCGGCCACTCTACACGTACATCTGCCGGCAGGGCCTGTCGGTGACGGACGCAGAGGACCTAACACAGGAGTTCTTCTCGAGGTTCCTGCAGAAGCACTTTCTGGCCGATGTTCATCCGCTGAAGGGCAGGTTTCGTTGTTTTCTGCTGGCGGCGCTCAAACACTTCCTGGCGAATGAATGGGACCGCGCCCGTGCCGAAAAACGCGGGGGCAACGTCGCATTCGTGTCGCTGGATGAGGAGACGGAGGGCCGGGGCCTGGTTGAATCGCTCGGCGGATCCAACCCGGAAGAGGCGTACGATCGCGAGTGGGCGTTGGCGGTGCTTGACCGGGCGATGGTCAACTTGAAACAGGAATATGCCGCGGCGGGAAAGGGGGAGTGGTTTGAGAGGCTGAAGTGCTTTTTGGCGGGCGGGGCAGACCCGGGGACTTACGGGGCCGTGGCGCTCGAGATGGGGATAGCGCCGGGTACGATAGCGGTGGCGGTGCACCGGATGCGCAAGCGTTATGGCGAGTTGTTGCGGGCGGTTGTCGCCGGCACCGTAGATCAGCCTGCCGAGATCGAAGAAGAGATGCGCCACCTGTTCAGCGTGATCAACCGGTGACCAGATAGCAGGCCGGTGATGCTGTAATCCCGACGGCGGTTTGCTTCTGTAACAGGTACGCGGAGTCACCTCGCGCCATTGTAAAGTGAGCACGGTCAAAATGTGTCCAGAGTGCGGAGCCACCCTCCCGGATGGCCTGATCGAAGGGCTTTGCCCCAGGTGCCTGATCGACACGATGCTTGGAAGCGGACGCGTTTTCGCGCCATCGTCCGACTTTGGAGACTATTCTCCGCCAGGAGGAGCAACTCGAGCGTCGGGGTCGGCACCCGAGTCCCCGGTACGGCGGTGGTTTGGCGACTACGAACTGCTCGAAGAGATCGGTCGCGGCGGCATGGGGGTGGTTTTCAAGGCACGGCAGGCTGGCCTGGATCGGTTGGTAGCGGTCAAGATGATACTTTTTGGCCAATTTGCGAGCGAGGAGTTTCAGCAGCGCTTTCGTGTGGAGGCCAAAGCGGCCGCCAACCTGCGCCATCCGAATCTAGTGACGGTGCACGAGGTTGGCCATCAGGACGGCTTCCATTTCTTTTCGATGGACTACATCGAGGGGAAGAGTCTGGCCGACCTGGTGCGGGAGAAACCGCTGCCGGCCCGGAGGGCGGCGCGGTACGTAAAGACCATCGCCGAGGCCATCCACCACGCGCATCTGCACGGGGTTCTTCACCGGGATCTCAAGCCCTCGAATGTGTTGATCGACCGCGAAGATTTGCCGCATGTCACCGACTTTGGCCTCGCAAAGATGACAACCGTGGACGCTGATCTAACGGTCCCCGGCCAAGTGCTCGGATCCCCGCAATACCTGCCGCCGGAACAGGCGAGGGGTGAAACGGGGTTGGTTGGGCCAACCAGCGACGTCTATTCCCTCGGCGCCATTCTCTATTGCCTGTTAACGGGCCGCCCGCCGTTCCTTGCGAACGCCGTGGCGGACATACTGTTTCAGGTCGAAAGAACGGAACCCATCTCGCTGCGCTTGCTGAATCCGGCGGTGCCAAGGGATCTGGAGACGATTTGTCTGAAATGCCTGCAGAAAGCTCGTGAAGCCCGCTACCAGACCGCGCAAGAATTAGCGGAGGAGTTGGGCCGTTATCTCCACAACGAACCAATCGTGGCCCGACCGGCCGGCAAAGCTTACAAGCTTGTGCGTTGGTGCCGGCGCGAACCGAAGGTGGCTGCACTGGCCGGCGCTACTCTCATACTCCTGCTAACCGGGACCTCGCTGATTGCCTGGCAGTGGCGACGGGCCGAAGCGGAGCGGCAACGCGCGGATGACCGAGGGGTACAGCTCCGCCGAGTGTCGTATGACACCGCCATGAAGTCGGCCTATAACGAGTGGGGAGAAGGAAATCTACAAGAGGTCATAACGTTGCTGAAAGACCAGAGACCTAATGGCGCGGAGGAGGAACTCCGGGGGTTCGAATGGCGGCACCTGTGGCGTCTCTGTCACCCCGGCAACGACATCAGCTTCCCCCGCCGGGAGCAGGTGGCCGGGGCAATGTGCTTTTCCCCGGACTCAAGGATCCTGGCGACCTATTACTGGAACAACGTCCTCCGGTTGTGGGAGGTTGCTCACCGGGAAAAGGAGTTGCTGACGGTGACCAATGTCTCCGGGTTGGGCGGGTTTTGCAGCCACGGGGAATTTTACATTTTCGGCACGCGGGACGGTGTCATCCGGATCTGTCGGCCCAGGACCGGTGAGGTGGTTCGGACGATTCCTGACGCTGGTGAACTGGTTGCAGTTGCGGGCGACGGGCAAAGCGTGGTGACCATAGATCGGGAGGATATATTAAGGGTCCTCGACGCAGCCAGCGGACGCGTGAAATTCACCAAGCCCGGGAAGGGCCGCCGCCGTTCCGATTACGGGTGGGGCGCTCTGGTAGCGATCAGCTATGACGGGAAGGCACTCGCGGTGGTAGAACCGGCAGAAGCCACTCAGAACTGGAAGGAAAGCGTCACCGTTTGGGAGGTTGGGACGGAGAAAGCGCTCCGGTCTTTGCACAGCGGGCAGGCGGTGCTGTGTCTGGCGTTCTGTCCGGTTGGAAACACCCTTGCGGTGGGAGGAAGCGACGGGCGGGTGCGGATGTGGGACACGGAGACCGGGGAATGCAAGACTCTGGACCGGGAAACGCCCGCGCCCCGGACCGCGGAGCCTGACCCGGCGAATTCGTCCGCGGGAATCTGGAACCCGGGCCTTGCTAGAAATTCGAAGAAGGAAGCCCACAACCTGCCCACGCTGGCGGTGGCATTCTCTGCAGACGGCACAACCATGGCGACCGCCGGTTCGGACGAGACCATTGAGCTTTGGAATGTCGCGACCCTCGGCAGGCAACCGGGGCCGATTCACAGACCGATCGGCGTGGTGTGGTCGCTCGCGTTTTCGCCGGATGGCAGGAGGTTAGCCAGTGGAGGACGAAACAGCAGCGTGACGCTGTGGGATCCGGGCGCCGTTCCTGCTTCCGAAGGCATCGACGGGTTGTCCTCCAACGCGTGGGGCAACTTCACTTTCTCGCCGGACAGCCGTCTCCTAGCAGTCGCCTGCACAAACGACGTGGTAAAGGTTTTTGAGGTGAAAGATTTGCGGCTCGTCGGCACACTCGAAGGAGCAAGCCACGTCCTGGGCTTTTCACGCGACGGTGAAGATCTCCTGACGTTCACGAGCAAGGAAATACCCCAGTGGTGGAACGTGAGCGCAAACACGGTGCGCCAAATCCTCGATTTTGGCGGCCGGCTCGACGACGTTACCGCCGTGGATCTTTCCGCCGACCGGAAACTTGCCGCGTTCGGACACGAGGATGGCACCATCCAATTAGTGGACATCGGTTCGGGCAAGACGGTTCGGGCGTGGCAAACTCATCCGGGGCGGATTCTGGCGATTGGATTCTCTCCGAACGGCCAGAGTCTCTACACGAACCGGACGTCCACGGTCAGGCTCGGGGAAACGGATCTACATGCGGTGCTCTCGCTCGCATTTTCTCCGCGCAGTGACAAGCTGGTGAGTGGGAGCCGAGATCGGTCCATGATCGTATGGGACCTCCGGACACAGGAGAAACTGCTGGGCAACGATGGTGACCAGCACCGCGGCGCGGTCTGCGCCCTGGCGTATTCACCCGACGAAAAGTGGATCGCCTCGGGCTGCGGCGCGGCGACGATCAAGCTCTGGAAGGCTGCCAACCTCAAGGCGGCACCGACTTCGGTGTCACACCATAAAGCAGCCATCCTGTCGCTGGACTTCTCCCTCCCGGATGGAAGAACCCTGGCCAGCGGCAGCAGAGACGGCACGGTCAGGTTTTGGAACGGGAGAGAGCCCCGTCTGGACATCGGGAGCCTCCAACAGGACAGCGCGGTGGTGCGCGTTTTGTTCACACCGGACGGCAACAGCCTGGCGGTTCTCACCGAGGATGGGCGGCTGAAGCTATTGCGGGCCGTGGCGCTCCAGGACGCCGACGCGCAAGGAGCGGCTCGGTGAGTAAGAGGAGCATCTAAAGATGCGACGAGATTTTCTGTAATATCTCCGCCTCAGTTCTTCTGTAAGAAGTAGGAGCGTTTCAGTCGAACGCATCTTGAGAAAATAAAAAACAGACAGGCGAGAGCGCCTGGACAAAAAAGGAGAAGACATATGAGAACACTACAACCGCAGAGCCGGGGCCCGTGTGGACATCCGCTGTTGAAATCAAGCGTGGGAGTAATCGCCTTATCGATGCTCGCGTTTTCACTGTATGCGCGTGGACAGGAGACGGGGGCGCGGGCGCCAGCGCTGCCTGCACCGCTATGCGACAGCCTGCAGGCGCCGGCGGGCAACAAAGTGGCCTTCCACGTTTACGCGCTGGGCTTCCAGATCTACACCTGGGACGGCACCAAATGGGTTTTCGTGGCGCCGGAAGCAACGTTGTATGCCGACGCCGGTCACCATGGGGCGGTGGGGCGGCACTTCGCGGGGCCAACGTGGCAGAGCAACAGTGGCAGCGCGGTGGTGGGGGTTCGCGTGACGGGGTGCACTCCCGATCCCGATTCCATCCCGTGGTTGCTGCTGGTCGCATCCTCAAGCCATGGTCCGGGGATCTTTGACGGAGTCACGTTCATCCAGCGGGTGAACACGTTGGGAGGAAAAGCGCCCACGAACCCGGGGACGGTGGCGGGAGAACAGGCAGCGGTCCCCTACACCGCCGAGTATTACTTCTACCGCGCCGACCCCAGCGCGGCAGAGAACAACGAACCTTGAGATAGTTCACTCTAGCGCATGGGGACTTAAGCGAGATACAGCGGCCGCCCTCCAGGGCGGCCGTTTTTTTCCCGTGCGCAGATCAACCTGCCTGCATGAAAGCGGGGCTTTCACCCGGGAGAACCGATTGCCGGCATCCCTGGAGGCGGATTTAGGCGCGGAATCGGCCGAGGTGGTTACTTGTCCGGCCAGATTGACCCGGTCGTCGTGGACGACAAAAAGACGCGCGGCTCGGAGGCCGCGCGCGAGAAACCGGTCAAGCGTGTTTCCAGCTATTTCTTGTCCCAGTTGTGTTCTTTGATGATCTGCTCGAGTGCCGCCAGGCCCTCATAGTCTTCGGGGATAATGTTGAACTTGACGAGGTATTTCACCACGTTGCGGAGGTGCTTGATCTCGTCCTTTTTCGCCGCGAGTTTATCAGCCGATAGCTGCTGCAAGCTGTCGAAGTATTGTCGCGCGAGTTCAGCGGCGCGGCCCTGCGCTTCCGAATCCTGCTCATAAACCATCGACTCTGCCAGGCGAAGCATTTCCGGCACGGGGTTGTCAGCATTCTTCAGTTTGTCGGCGTCCTTGCGAATCATTTCGGCGATTTCAGCGCGCTTGGCCATGGTCGCTTCGGTGGTGAGGTAGCCGTCGGTGCCGCCTTCGATAGCGCGTTTGGGCAACGGCCGGTACCAGACGTTGCGGAAACGGACCGGGTTGCCATGGTCCTGGAGCTTCAGCGGGCCGACCTCCGGGAAGGGACCCGGCTTGCTCCGCGCCATGTGGCCCGTACCGCCTTCGAGCATCGTGTGGTCCTGCACCAGCACGCCGTTAAGGAAGACCGTTACATAGCCGGGATCCAGTTGCTTGCCGTCTTTGTAGATCGGACGCCGGAAAACGATGTCGTAGGTCTGAAATTCTCCGGGCGGCCGGAGCGCATTGGCGAACGGCGGCATCACTCCATAAACGGATGCGGCAAAACCGTCCGCGTACGTGGGGTTGTCGAAATTGTCAAGGACCTGGATTTCGACCTGCCCCATCAGGAACACGCCGCTGTTTCCCCGGCCCTGGCTTTCCCCCTGGACTTTTGTCGGGGCCGCCCATTCGACGTGAAGCTGGCAATCCCCAAACTTCTCCTTGGTGCGGATGTAGCCCGAACCTGGGACACACTCCATTGCGCCGTTCTTGACCACCCATTTGGTCGGGACACCCTGCCCTTCGTCCGCTTCCCACTTCGAGAGATCAGTGCCGTCAAACAGAATCACAGCGTCCGACGGCGGTTTTCCAGGTTGTTCCTGCGTGCTGAAGGTGCCCGGCGTCACCAATTTGGGTTGGGGACGATTTTGGTCATGCACGGCCCAGGGATGATGTTCGTCGGGAGCGTCGCCATAAAACGGCGATCCGACATTAGCCGCGTATAAACCCGAGGCAACGCAGAACACGGCTGAAATGCTGGTCAAAGTGGAATTTAATTTCATAGTGTTGTCGAATTCGTGGGCAGATTCTTACGGGTTCCAGCCGCGAAAGTCCAGCAACGGATTATCGCAACCCTCGAGTTCCAAGCCAGGCGGGGATTGGCATTTTTCAATCTGAACCCGCCGTGAGTCGTGCCGGGCAAGTCCTGCTCCTCCGCCGGGCAAGCAGGGCCAGAATTACCCAAAGCCCTCCAAATCCCAACAGGCTCAAGCCGAGTCGCGTGGTCCAACTCGGGACTTTTGTGTTCTCCGCCAGCAACTTGACGGTCATGGGCTTCCGGAGTTCGGTCTGAAGAACCTGGCTGAAGCTAAACCGGACTCCGCGAGTAGGGAGGTTAACGCGCAGCGGCGCGACCTTTTTTGCGGCGACCTGTTGGGCTTTCTCGAGTTTGTCCCATTGCAGGCCGGCAACATCAATATCGTAGTTCGCCGCCAGACCGCCCATCTGGCCCTGGGGCAAGGCTCGCTGCTGCATTGTCTGGGCGGGTGCTGGTTGCGCTGTCTGGAGCTGAATCATCTGCTGGTCACCCAGTTTCGCCGCATTCTCAAAATAATAATTATTCTGCGCGGCGATGAGGTTGCTGCTCTGCGCTCGCCGCAAATCCTGCTCGACTTGCTTCAAGTCGCGGTCCTCGTCGGCAGCCTGTTTGAATTGCTGGCCTTTGGCTTTTGAGCGTTTAAAGCTGCTGAAAGCCTGGCGCAGATTGCCGCCGGTCAGATTCTCGCGCGCTTCCTTCAGCCCATAGCGCATTTCCATCTTCTGTTGTTCGGCCTGGGCACGGTTTTGGTCATTGTATTCCGAGAGAGAATAAACCTGCTCCTGGGGCACAATCAGGTCGGTCGTTATCGAGCGGCTCATCGATCCTTCGAACCGGCTGTATTCGTAATCCGGGGGCAGATACAGATCCCATCGGGCATTCTTCAACGGGAGGTCGAATTTCGGCGAGGCCAGCGAGACCCTGCCACGGTGCTTGGGAAATTGCTCCGTCCCGACAAACGTCAACTCGACTGGCAGAGGCGCGTCCGAGGCCACCTCCCGCGCCAGGGGCAGCAGCAGCTTTCCTTCGCGCTTGCTGGGCCGGACGGGTTCGCCCATCACGAACGCCGACCAGACCGTGGTTTGCCCTGGCAACTCGATTTCCAAATGCTGCCGGCCGTTATTGCGGATCGTCAACGCGACCTCGGTCATGATTTGTCCGTCATCTGCGACCACAGTGGTTAGTCGCGCGCTGTCGATGAGCGCCTGGAGCACTTCGGCTTGATCGAAACGCCGGGCTTCGAGCGCGAGCCGGTAGCCAGATCGCACGTACCGGTAAGCCAGCACTGCCGCGGCGTCGGCCGGCCCCGCCCATTCGGGCAGTTCTCGCACGTCGATTTTGCTGAGTAATTCGTCCGCGGCTTTGTCCGCCACCTGGAGCGGCGGCCGCGCGTTCACGGCCACGAACCCGGTTTCACGTTCCACACCCAAAGCGTGCACTCCCGCCAACTCAACCGCGTTGGTTTTCTCGTCTTTGGAGAATTCCCAGGTCACCCCGAGCACGTATTCGCCCCGCACCTTGCTTTGGAGTTCAACGCGCCATTCGCCATTCGTCTCGTCCCGCCGACGGATCTGCCCACCGGTAATCTCAATGTTCTTGAACCCCGCCGGCAACCGCACTCGGAACTCCTTTATCGGCGCGTTCGCAATATCGTACTTCACCAGGGTACGTCCGCTCACCAGTGTTTCGCTGATGCTGATCGTGTTCATCACCTCGGCGCGGACCCACGGCTCGACCGCCTCGGTCGAAACGGTAAGACGCCAGCCTGGCGGCGCGGTGCCCGCTCCGGCAACGAATTTGTAGGCCAGCATGCCGGTCCCGGCGACACCACGCTCGCCCGGCACGTCGGTAAGGGGGATTTCGCTCAGGCCATCAAACGACTCTGTTTTGGCGGCAATGCCATGCTCAGCCGTGACGGAAACGAAGCCGCTCAGCTTTTGGGTTTCGAGCGGATGCACTCCCACGACAGCCAACCGGCCGGGCGGCTCCTTATAGTTTCGGGTCAGCACCAGATTGAGGTCGTATTTACCGATCGTGCGCTCCTTCAGGTTTACCTCGAGCACGCGACTGTTCTCTTCGGTTCGTTCGACCCATTGTGATATGTTGGTTCCTGCCACCGAATCCAGCCGGTAAACCTCGGGCAAGGCCAGTCGCAATGTGAACAAGCCGGCGCGCTTGATGAGGTAATCGACTCGCGCGCTCAACTGGACGGATTCCGAGCCGATCCGGATGCTATCCCGCACCACGGCCTCGACTTGCGCCTGCACTGGTTCAGCGCGCACGCTCAGCGCGAAGTCGGTTTTGAAAAACCGGAACGCGCTGAGAATACCGTCCAGTTTGTCCTGCGACACTCGCTGATACTCTTCAGCATCGACTCGCTGCACCTCTTTGGCCGCTTCCACCACCAGCGAAAGTTCATCACTCCCGCGCACGGCGATCAAGCCTGTCTCGCGCTTGACCTCGAGGGCGTGAGGCACTTCGATTTGTACAGTCACCGGCAGCCTGGCCAACAGACTCTCGGTTTCGACCGTGAGTTTGTAGCTCGGGGAGACCCCTTTGAGCAAATCGACCACCAACCGGTCGTCCTTCATTTCCCAGGAACGGATCGACGCGCCGTCCACGCGCAACAAACGCTGGCCGGCAGGCACCTGCAAGCGCACTTGCTTTAGTTCACCCTGGCTGACCTGGTAATCCAGAGTCGCGCGGGTGTTCATCACGCCGCCGCCCAAGGATACCAGCGCGCTGCTCTGCACGAAGACCGTCGCCGCGATTTCAGCCGCTCGCTTGACTCTCGGCGTCCAATTCAGTTCCAGGCGCTCCACCGCGCCAATCACCGCCTCCACGCGCGTCTGCTGGTTGACGCTCGTGCGTTCGAACGTCACGGCGGTCGGGAACTCCACGTCCGCATCCGGTTCATCGAGCACCAATGCGACACGGCTCGAGAGCGCGGGCGGGATGTGGAACCCGAGCTGCCGCCGGGTGACGTCTCCGCCCAGTTTGGCCACCAGCCGGCACGTCAGGTTTGCCATTCCCCGGCGTGGCAACAGCACACCGACCGAGCCTCCCTCACGCACCAGCCTGGCCTCGCCTTCTGCGCTAAATGACTCGATAGCGACGTCGCCCAGGAACAAGGGTACGTGTTGGTTCGTGGCGCTAGTCGAAATTTGGATAGTCGCCTCAAACTGTGCGACTTTGTCGTTGACCGTGCCCGTGTAACCGGCTGAAACAATGGAAACCGCGTTGGAGATCGCGGTCGTTCCCAGGTCCTCCGCAATAACGGGCAGAGCCGCTGTGATGAAGGCTAGGAAAGTCAGCAGTGTTACCGCGGCAGGCGCCCCGGTCCCGGCGGGAGGAACGGAAGGCGGCGGCTGGGCTCCGTGGGATCCCCGAGCGGCTCTCCAGCGTTCCCATGCCCTCCATCCGATCCAGGTCGCCAGTCCCGCGACAACGGAAGGCATCGCAACGATCAGGCCGAGATGGAGGAGGCGCCACATGATAAGCAGGTTGGCGACGGACCAAATGATCAACGCGGCGGCAACCGCCATCCAAAAGGTTTTTCGGGTCGGCAACAGGATCAGCCACCACAGCATGACCAAGCCGAAGGTGAACGCGCAGACCTGGACCACCATTTGCAGGGTACGCCAGGTTTTCAGCCTCATCATCGACAGGCTAACGGATAGCGGCTCCTGACCGGCATTAAGGACTTTGGTGAAATTGAATGATTGGCCGGTCCGCGGCACGTCAATCCGGATGGGCCGGACCCCGCTAGTCGTCGGCCTGATTTGTGCGGCACCTGCCGCTGCAGGAGGAGGGGCGGCCGGCGGCGGCTGAGCCACAGCCATCGGAGTTGCGGGCGGCGGAGGCAACCCCGGGCGTTGGGGGGGCAACGGTTGGGCCGAGGCTGGCGGCGCCGGGCTTTCGGCAACCACCGGCGCATTGATCAGCGCGTTGGTGGAGAACGGCAGGCGTGGCACGGCTGCATCGCGTACGAGCGCTTCCTGGAATTTTTCCGCGCTCATCACCTGCACGCTGCCGTCGGCGAACAGCACGGCACGTCCCCCCACATCCGAGGGCGAGTAGGCCAGGATCGCCTCAGGGGTGGTGTCACTCTTGCCCGCGCCGACCCAAATGAAACGGCGGCCGGTGTTGGGGTCGATAGTGACCTTGGCCGTGCTCAGCTCGTTCATCATCGCCTCGTAGTTGGGCGGCATCGAGCCGCCGCCGTTGTCGAGTGACCAGGTCTTGGCCGCCAGGCCAATCTGCTTCAGGTTGTTGACCGCGCTGATGCGTTGCGCTCTGGACTTGGCTCGGCTAAGAGCGGGCAACATCATGGCCGCCAACACGGCCACGATGGCAAAGGTCACCAGCACCGCCACCGCGCCACGGAAGCCACGGCGGGCGGCCGCGACCACCAGCACGACAAAGAGCGCGAGCCCAAAGCAAAACAGCAGAAAGCCGAAATGCCGCTCGATCAGGTCCCCGTAAAACTGCAGGAACCGTTGCCAGGCATCACGCCAATCGTAAGTGGTTCCCCCCGCCACCGTCATGGTGCCCTCGAAACGGCTCACCCGCTGTGATACCGGCACGAACAATTGCCATTCGGCGTAGGTGTTTGGAATATCCGTCAGCGGGGCGGTCAGGTGCACCCGCCGGGGAAACAGCGAAGTTCGCAAGTCGATCTTCTGATCATAGACAATGTCCACGGCAAATGCCTGATCCCGATTGGCATCCCGCGGCAACGGCACCAACAGCCAGTCTCCGTCTCGCTCCGGTTTCGCCGGCTGGCTGTTGACGTAACTCGACCAAAATTCGGAACCGCCCGGCAGCTTGAATCTTTGGAACTGCTTTTCATTGTTTTTCACCATGAATGACGCCTGGTTCAGCAATTGCCCTTCTTCGGTTAGCACCGTCGTAAGTTCGATGCGGTCAGCGACGGCTTCGAGCACCGGTAATTCTTCAAAGCGCGTCACCTGCACAGAGTGGCGGTAGTCTGGCCCGGCGTACTTGTAGGCCAGCGGCAAGGGCCGGGTGCACAATGCGCGGAGGCTCTCGGACAGTTCCGCCTCGTCAACCCGGCGGAGCGGGTCAACCGGCGCCGCCGGTGTGAGCTTTAGGCTCGCCGCCGTCATGACGCCCAGGGAGCCGGCCTCGCGCTCGAGGCCGACGGTGTGCGCGCCGGCGAGGTCCAGCGTGCTGCCTTTCGGATCAAACTGGTAATCATAAGTCAGCACCAGGGTGTATCCGCCCCAGGCTTTTTCCTGCAGCGTGATGGTCCAGACGTTGGTTTGTTGTTCCTTGCGCCGGATATTGGCTCCCGTGAACTCTATATTTCGCCAATGAGCTGGCACGGCGACCCGGAACTCCTGGACTCCCTGGTTGACAATGCCGTAACGGATCGTGGCGCTGCCTCCCACCTGGCCGTCACCAATGGTAACCAGGTTGAAAACCTCCGCCACTAACCGGGCGGAGAGCTTCTCGGTTCCGAGCGTCAGTTTCCAATCCGGCTGTTCGCTCGCGAACGCCAGCAACTCGTCGGTCCGGTTCGGCAGCGAGCTCACAGGGATTTCCCGCAAGCTGGAGAGCTCGGCGGTTTTCAGTCGGATGCCAGGCGAGGACGAGGCGCCTAACTGCGTTATGACGTTGGTCGCACCCCTCACCCCGAGTGGCAGCAGCACAATCCTGTCCGGAAATTCCTTGTTGGCCTGCTCGAGCTGGACGTCGATCTTGCGCGCGCCGAGCACCCGCGACGAAAAGGAAATTTGGATCAGGCCGTCGGCGACTTTCCAGTCCTCGATCCCGTCGCCCTTCATCCCGCTCACCAGAAAGCCTGGTTGGAGCGCGAGCTCGAGAGCATAAATGCCCGCTTTTTCCACTCCCAGGTTCAGCGCGTGCGAAACGATGAACCGCGTTTCTTCCAGGCGCGCGCTTACGCGATCGGTCAGCTTCAGCACCGGCAGGATGCGCTCAAGCTTCGTCTCCAAAGCGATTGGCCGGGCGTTGAAACGATAGGCGGCCAGCGTGCCAGAGGGGGCGTTGACCTGGCGCAAACCCGGCGCCGAGTTTATTTCGACGGTCATATCGTCCGCACTGACCGTGAACGACCCCGCTTCGCGCTCGACCTCGAGCGGCTGCGGAGGGACAAGCCTGGCGGTGAGCGGCGTTGCCTCCACCGTCTGCTCCGAAAACAAGGTCAGGGCGCACGAGTTCTCGACTGGCTTGATGAACTCTACCGAGAGAACCTGCCGCTCCCCATCAGGTTTCACCTGCCAATCACGAATTTGGTCGCCCTGGATTTTGGTGAGTGCATGCGTTGGAGGCAGTTCAATCGTAAGGCGGGGAATGGGGGCCTGCAGGATCTCATAGCGCAACGCTGTCACGAACTTCACCACCGTCGGTGTGATCTGGGCACTGGCGGTCGTCTCGACGGTGACCAGCGATTTCCGAGCGACCTCGGCCGCCCTGCTCTGCCAGCGCATCGACACCGTCCGGTCAGGCCCCAAAAAGCCTTCCAGCGGCGCAGTCAAGGCGTTCACGTTAGCCGCCGCGCTGCCTGTTCGGCTCACCTGTGTGCCGCTGAGCATCTGCAGTTCAACGCCTTCGCGGCTCGCTTTCGCCTTGACCGAGGCAATGGCTGCGGCCGGTCCCGTAAAAGTCACCTGGTTCCAGGGCTCAGATCGCGTGATTTTGGCTATGAGTTCGAGTTTGACACGGTAAGAGCCGGGCGCGGCGCAAAAAAGTCGGGTTCGCCGCCCTTCGCTGACAATTCGGAGCCCGTCCGGCACTTCCGGTAAGACCAGTGCCACGTCCCCTTCAAACAACGGCGCTGAGATCTCATTTGTGGTTAGGGATTCGGCCTCAAATGTCACCGCGAACCGCGCTTCGTTGTCCGAGACTTTCCCATCATACCTGATTTCGCGAAAAAGCAGGTTCGTGCTAACCGGGCCCGCAGGCGGCGGAGTGGCGACGAGCAGGCGCGGCGGACTCGTGCCACGTGACACGATCTGCAGGCCGTTAAGCACAGCCACCCCGTTTGGACCGGCTGCTACTTCAATGGTAACCGGCGTTTCGTCCACCGGGATATCTCGGAAAACAACATAATGCGCGCGTTCCTGCCAGGGCTGGCCGACCTTCCATCCGCTCCCTCCCATTTGGGCCAGCGGCCCCAGCGTGTTGGTTCCCGCCGTGAGGGTGAAGGACGAATTCTGCTCCCCTGCGACGTCCGGGTCGGCGTGACCGTAAAGGTAGAAGTGGTAGCGTCCGGCCGCGAGGCCTTCGACCCGCACGCTGATGTTGCTCCCGTTCTGCGCGAAGATGTAGGTGTCATACATGGGATCGCCACTCGCATTCCCCCACACGCCGGGCGCGTTCTTCACTGCTATCGCCACGCCTGACTCTGCGCTGTCCGCCAACTTCGCTTTCTCGAGCTTGCCGTCACTAACAAGCGGCATTCCAGGCGTGAATTTGGGATCGTAGTGGCGGTACAGGTTCCAAAAGTCATTCGTTCCCATTCCGGTAGCAGCGAGCCCTCTTTTGGCGCTGGCCGCTCCAACGCCAAAATCGATATTGATCAGGGTCTGCGCCCTCAGGGGCACGGCGACCATCATGGCGGCCGCCAGCATCCCACCGCTCCACACCAGCCGCATCTTGCGCCGGCTCGCCAAGCCGCGACGGCCATACCGGCGCATTGCCAAAAACGCATTATTCACCTGCGCAATTTGGTTAGTCTTCATAGGTAAGAGGTCTCAACAAGATTCAGAATCGGAACGCCGGCTCTCTTCTAGGCGATCGGACAATCCCCATCTGGGGGAGTGATTTCATCACCGAACAGTTACCACAAGACCTGCCGCCGACAGGAGATAAAAAATGTAAATAGTTTGTCTGCGGTATGTAAGGCAATTGTAGAGCGGCTCGTTGGGAGGATTACTTCCGAATTGCCAACTGCCCGCTGGCCCGCAAACATCCGGTGCGGTATGACTGTACATTGAATTTGCCAAACCAATAACACTGCTCTGGGCGGCCTGACCGCCAAACTTATGAAAGGCATACCTGTTCTGAACGTCGAAGCTGACTGCATTGCCCGCGCCTGGGAACTCTCGTTGATCGCGTTGCATGAGAAGGGCTGTGATCTCAAAACGGAGTACGACAAACCCGAGGACCCGCCGAGCAAGGACGCTACGATGTTGATCACGATCACCGACCCGCTCAATGAACCGATGATTCATAAGGATTTTCCCGGCGGGCCGATGGAGTTGCAGGAATACGTGATGGAAGTCTGCGACGGGATTAAAGACCACCTGGTGCGCGATCGCGACGACCCCAAAGATACGCGTTGGGAGTACACGTATCACCAGCGATTGTTCAAATACGAGGTGCCTTCGCTGAAGCCGTTCGACCAAATCGAGTTGCTGGCGCAAAAGCTGGCCAAGACCCCTCACTCACGCCGCGCCCAGGCCATCACCTGGAAGGTGTGGGAAGACAATGAATGTTATGATCCGGCGTGCATGCAGAGCGTCTGGTGCCGCCTCCTCGACCAGGGAGGGGAATCCGTGCTCAGCATGAACGTTCGTTTTCGATCCAACGACGCCTACAAAGCCGCCTTTATGAACATCTTCGCGCTGGTTCAACTCCAGCAGAGAATCGCGCAACGGATTTCTCAACTGACCGACAAACCGGTCACCATCGGCCGCTACGTGCACATGGTTGACAGCTACCACATTTACGGCAGCTATTTCCGCGAATTTGAAGGGCGGTTCCTGGGCGCGCTGCAAAAACGGACCTTCGAGCAGCGTACGATGCGGTATGCCGACGTCCGCGATATGATGGAGGAGGCCAAACCCATGATCCTCGAGAAAGCCGCGGCGATGGCCCAGTAAGCACCCTTAAAAAGGCGGTTTCAATCCACGCTCGTCATGTGCTCAAGAAAGCTGCTCGTCCTCGCCGCGGCGATGCTGTCGCTCGGCACTAAAGATCTCACGGGGCAGGCGTCGCACCTGTCTCCATACGCTCCAGACCGCGCGGCCGGGGACCAGGCGAATACCGAATCCGAGATAGGCGAGAGGCCTGTCCTGCGGTTTCGAGCCCAGACACCGCAAGAAGCGAAAGAATGGCAACAGCGGGCGCGGGAAAAACTCCTCACTCTGATGATGGGTGGCCAGGTCCCGGAACGCGTGGCGTTATCGCCGCAACGGCTGCGCCGGATCGAAGTTCCCGAGGACGACACGGTCCTCGAGGAACTGACGCTCCAAACTCTGGCCGACCGCCGTGCCCACGTCTGGCTCGCCCGGCCAGCGCATTCGAAGGGGAAAGTCGGCGCTGTGCTCGCCATCAACGGCCACGGCGGCAGCGGTGAACAGGTTGTTCACGGCACCGGCTTGTATTGGTATGGGCGCGCGCTCAGTCAGATGGGGTATGTGGTTATCTCGCCCGACGTGGGACAACACGAACTGCAGCATACGAACTGGTCGTTGATGGGGGAACGTACCTGGGACGCGCTGCGGAGCATCGACTACGTCCTCACGCTGCCTGAAGTTGATCCAGCACGGGTGGCGGTCGCCGGTTTATCGCTTGGCGGCGAAACGACGATGTACGTGGCCGCGCTGGATGAACGCGTCAAGGCGGCGTGCAGCAGCGGTTGGCTGACGACATTCGCAAACATGACGAACGGCCACTGCCCGTGTTTCAATTTTTCCGGACTGGAGGAGAATTTTGACTTTTCAGATATTTTCTCCTGTGCCGCGCCGCGCGCCTTGGTATGTGAACTGGGCGAACAGGAGCGCGCTCCGGGCGGCTTTCCGGTGCGCATCGGAAGGCAGGCGCTCGAAGGAATCCGCGCGGCGTATCGGGTCTTCAACGCGGAATCGAACCTCACGCTCACCGTGCACCCGGGGCCGCATGTCTTTTGCGGCCGCGATTTCTGGCCAAGGCTGCGGGACGAGCTCGGGCAGCCGCGGCGAGTGGTGCCGGCCGATTCGGCCGCGGCCGCGTGGGTGCGCTTCGCGGACGCTCCGGAGGCGCTGGACGGAACGCCGTATCATTGGCTTGGCCGAACGGGGCTTTTGCTGGCGTTCGATGTTCCTCCGCAAGCGGGCGACGAACTCGAGCTGAGCTGGGGCGCCAAGGCTGACGTGCGGGAGGCCGTCATTGCTGTCAACGGCAAGAAGCTCGATCTCCAGACCGGAGGGCATTGGGGATTTCGCTGGGTGCGGGTGCCGATTCCCCTCGGAGTAAAAGGCGACCGTTACCAGATTGAGATCCAGAGAGGTCAAGGCCAGCCCGCGTTTCTCAGCGAAGTTCGCCTTGCGCGATCGTCTGCGGTTTCGACTTCGCCAGATCTGAACAAGCCGGCCGCAAATGCGAAGCTCACGCTCAGTGCTGACGCGCAGTCCGGTGAAGGCTTTCCCGAAATGCGGGCCGCGTGGGACCGTCCGCGACCACTTCCGGCTGACGTATTGACGGATAAACGGACCGTGGGCTATTTCCGAGCTGCCGAGGAGAACGCCCGGCTGGCAAACGAGGCCTTTTTCCGCTGCACCCGCTACGTTGATGGCTGGCTCGCCCACACAGACCCGGCCACCGGACTGATCCCGAGGAACCTTGGCGAAAGCCGCGACTATTGGAACGGTCGGGATTCTGCTGCTGATAATTATCCCTTCATGGTGCTGACGGCGGCGATGACCGATCGGCCGCTTTTGCGGGGCCGCCTGCTCGATATGCTGCGGACCGAGACGCGGTTGACCTGCCGCGTGGATCGCTTGCCCGACGATTATTCCTTTTCGAAGAAGGGCTGGCGGCGGGAGAAGCTGGATCTGGATGCGATTATTTTCGACGGCGCCGAATACGTGAAAGACGGCCTGCTTTATGTGGCCGGATGGCTGGGGCCGAGCCCGTGGTCGGAGCGAATGATCGGCATCACTGACGACATCTGGAAGAACGCGAAGATCGAGACTCCGTATGGGAAGATTCCGACCCTGAACTTTGAAGTGTGCGGCGATCTGTTGCAGGCCGGCTCGCGGTTGTACTGGTTTACCGGCGACCGCAAATACCTCGATTGGTCGATGCGGCTGGGCGACTATTTCCTCCTCGGCACGAACCACCCGACGCGCGATGTGACCCAACTGCGCCTGATTGACCACGGCTGCGAAGTCGTTAACGGATTGACTGAGTTGTATGTTGCGGTGAGCCAGGTCGCGCCCGAAAAGAAACAGGCCTACGAGAAACCCATGCACGAAATGTTCGACTGCATTCTGGGGAAGGGACGCAACGAGGACGGGCTGCTCTACACGTGGTTCAATCCGAAGACCGGCGCGCATAGCAAAGACCTCTGCGACACGTGGGGTTACGACTATGACGGGTTCTATACGATGTGGCTGGTGGATAAGACCGCAACGTACCGCGAGGCGGTACGCCACGCGCTCTCGAACCTGAAAGGCAAATATGTCGGCGCTTGCTGGGCCGACAAGAGCGCGGACGGCTTTGCCGACTCGATTGAAGGCGCCATCAACCTGCTGAACCGCGAGCGGGTGGAGTCCGCCGCCGACTGGGTGGACAGCCAGACCCGGATGATGTGGGCCATTCAAAAGCCGGATGGCATCATAGAAGCGTGGCACGGCGACGGAAATTTCGCGCGCACTTCGCTCATGTACGGGCTCTGGAAAACCCAAGGCGTGACGGTCGAGCCGTGGCGCCCCGATGTACGATTTGGCACGGTCCGGAACGGCGACACCTTGTTCCTGACCGTAAGCGCGGAAAAGGCCTGGAATGGCCGGCTCATTTTCGATCGGCCCCGGCATAAGGATTTCATGCATCTGCCGCTCGATTACACCCGGATCAACCAGTTCCCAGAGTGGTTCACGGTAGCGCCCGGCACCCGCTACGAAGTGCTTTCGTCCGGTGGCAAGACCACTCGATTGAGCGCGTCAAAGTTGCTGCGCGGGATCCCGATCAGGCTGAAGGCGGGCGAGGCCGTCTTCCTCGAACTGCGTCCGCGCTAAGCACGGCACAGCCAAGGAGCTCTCGCACCTTGGCGGCGATATTTGAACCGCGCATCAGGGACTCGCCGACCAGGATAGCCTTCGCGCCGCAACGCGCGAGGCGCTCGACATCCCCACGAGTGTGAATACCGCTTTCGGCCACGAGGATCCGCTGGTCATCGCCCGGCAGCAGCGAGGCGAGTCGCTCGGTCGTGCCGAGGTCGACTTTGAACGTTTTGAGGTTACGGTTGTTAACGCCGATGAGTTGAGCGCCTGCGATCAAGGCTCGCTGTAATTCGGCCTGGTCATGAACCTCCACCAGTACCGCCAATCCGGCCTCCGTCGCGAGCGAGTGGAATCCGCGCAGCTCGGTGTCGCTCAGAATTGCCACGATGAGGAGAATTGCATCGGCTCCGCACTCGACGGCTTCAAGTATTTGGCGTTCGTCGATGATGAAGTCTTTTCGTAGCAGGGGCAGCTTCACTGCCTGGCGGATTTGCTTTAGATACTCCAACGAACCCTGGAAAAACTTTGTGTCGGTGAGCACGGACAGGCAGGTCGCCCCGGCAGCCTCATACTCCCTGGCGATCGTCACGGGATCAAAATCCGGCCGGATGATCCCGGCCGAGGGTGATGCTTTCTTCACCTCCGCAATGAGCGCAACCGGGCCTTTGTTTGGCCGTCTTAGCGCCGCCATGAAATCGCGACGCTCCGCGCGCCGTTCCACCATCAACCTCAGGTCGGCAGCCGTCACCGATCGCGGCGGAAGGCGTGCGACTTCGAGCCGCTTCTGCGCGACGATCTTATCCAGAATGTTTTGTGACTGAGGGCTCACAGACAAACTCGACCGCCAATGTTGGCGAGTGACGGTAAATTGCCCTCTTTCCTTGAACCTTCCCGAAGCCAGGAACTAGCTCTCCTCTGTCCCCTCCCGATCAACCCGTCCGCGAAAGAAAGCATGGGCCTCCTCTCCCCAGCCCTCTCCTCCAGAGGAGGAGAGGGAGAA
>DATDCV010000144.1:0-6688 GCA_036524155.1 Verrucomicrobiia bacterium | reverse complement strand
CTTCTCGGTCGGAACCCAATAGCCGAACTGGGTCATGCCGTGCTTGGCAAACAGCTTCGTCGTGTGGTTGCGAAACCGGGCCAAAAGGCTGTCCAGTTTCCCCGGCGCAGCGCGATACGTGCGCAACTCAAACAGGCGCGGAGAGGCAGACTGCCCGGGCTTGACCGGCGGCGACAAATCCACCGACTCCAGGAAGACCGATTCGGCGCGACCGACCAGTTTGCCGTTCCGCTCCGATTCGCGGGCGACGGTCTGCCACTGCGGGTCGGCTGAAAATTCTATCCACGATTTTTCCCGTGCTTCCCGACTGGGATAAGCCAGCAGGTAAATGATCCGGTTCTCGGTGTTGGTCAGTGGCAGCCAGTACCCGATGTTGACCATGCCGTGCTTCTCGAAAATCCGGGTCGTGTGGTTGCGAAACCTACTCAACAAATCCTCGAGCTTCCCGGGCGCGGCATAGTAGGTGCGCATCTCGAAGAAACGCGTCTCCTCGGCGGCGGTTCCAGTGCCGAGCACGAGAATCCAAGCTAGCAAAAGTTGAAGAATCTTCATAAGGGCTCGCTTTTGTTCGGTCTCCTATGCCAGCCGCAAAGAGCTGGATTGTCAAAAGAAAAACGTATTTCTCCCCTTCCTCGCGTTTGATCAGAAACGCGAGCAACCCTGCCCGGCCCTTCTTGCGTACCCGCTAGTCCGTCACTCGTTTATGCCCCAGTGACGTACGTGATAGTCTCTTTCGTCCCGCTCGAGGATCCGCGTCAGCACCTCAGTCTGGGTTGAAACACCTCGCGAGATCCTTTCCGGGGACAGATCCAGCGACTCAACCAGCAATTGTGAGTGCCGTGGGGAAACCGCTTTCTCCGGCTCAGAGACCCAGGTGGTTAGGGGGGCTTTTTCATGCGCACAGTCTTTCAAACCATTGACGGCTCGCTGCCATTACACAAACCCTTGTGTTGCTCCGCCACGTTTGCTGTACGCCTCGGCAAGGCGTCTGTCAAGGGCGGTTCAGGAGATTTGGTAGTGCGGGGTTTTGGCGGATACCCATCCCAACCTGCGTGCGCAAGGCTAATCCCTCGCATTCGAAGCGCGGGCCTATGCGGTCGCCGGGCCCTGGTGGCGCGCCGCCGGGTCGAACCGGGCTTAAGCAGAAACGCATTGTCAACGAGGGCGGCAAATGCTCTGATCGGGTGACCGCAGAGCGATGAAGCAGGCACCGCAGATTCACTTGTCGGACGTGCAAGCCGTTTACTCGGGCGCCGAGGGACGACTATGGGAATTGCTGATGGGTGAGCAGATTCATATTGGAGGTCTCCACTCCTCGATGGAACTGGCGGAGCGCGCCGAGATTAACGAAGGGCAAACGGGCGTGGACCTGTGTTGCGCGAGCGGTGCGGGCATGCGGTTTCTGGTGCGCTTTCGCAAAGTCGCCCGCATGAAAGGCGTGGATGCCACCCGCTCGATGCTCGACCTGGGCCGCCGCCGGTGCGCTGAGGAGGGATTGGCGGACCGCATCACGTTTGTGGAGGCGAACGTGTGCAATACCGGATTGACTTCCGGCCAGTTGGACTTTGTGTGGGGCGAAGATGCCTGGTGCTATGTGGAGGACAAAACCAGGTTGATCACGGAGGCGGCACGGTTGGTTAAGGCCGGCGGGGTTATCGCGTTTACCGACTGGATGGAAGGCCCGGTAGCGATGACCGACGAAGAGGCCGCCCGATTCCTCCGGTTCATGAAATTTCCGAGCATCCTGACGTTGGAGGAATACCGGGCACTGCTGGAAAGTCAGGCCTGCCATGTCGGGGTGGCAGCCGACACCGGCCGCTTTGCAGGCCAGGTGCCGCTTTACCTCGATATGATCGAGAAACAGCTCACCTACGATGCCCTCAAGATCATCGGGTTTGATTCCGGGCAGGGCCAGGCCATTCTGGGCGAGATGCGGTTCATGCAGTCTCTTGCCAAAGCGAGGAAGATCATCCAGGGGTTGGTCATCGCGGAGAAAACAGCCTGAACAAGGGAGGAAGTGAAGAACGTTGAACCGTTAAAGCGTTAAAACGTTGAAGCGTTGGAGCGGTGGATTGTTGAAGCGGCAGCAGTTGCGGAGCAGTGGTTATCTCAAATTCCCATATCAACACTTCGGCAGAGGTTTTTGTTGCCAGTCCCTGGATTCCGGCGGAGTGGATAAGAGCCCACGGGTTGCAGCCGCGCGCGATTTTGTTTGCGCCGGGCTTCGGCGCCGAAGTTGGTCCGCTGGGCGCTGGTATTTGCGCCTTCGCCCAAAACAGCCTGCGCGCCGCTGAAACGGCGGCCCAGCCGGCCGTTGTCTTTTCCACTCATTGCGACCAACTCCGGCGCGCTTTCGACGCTATCGGCCCGGGTGCGGGCACGCGCACGTTTTTGTTCAACATCCCTGTCACCACCCGGGCGTCCGTCACTGAGAAGTTGTTCCACGCCGAACTCGGACGGTTGGGGAAGTTCCTCCTCGGGCTCGGCGGCCGCAACCCGACAGCGAAAGTCGTCGCGCGATGGGTGGACGAGTTCAGCGTCGCAAGGCGGTGCCTGCGGGATGCCGCCAACCTCCATGTCGGTCGCGACTATGCCCGGGCCGTCGCGCGATTTCACGGGGATGGTTCGGCTGGCTTGCCTCTTACGGACCTGCCACTGGAGCGGAAAGTGACTGGGAGCACCCGGCTGGCGGTGGTGGGCGGACCACTAAGTCCGGATGACCCGCTGTGGGATCAAATCGAGGATGCTGGAGGCTGCGTGGTGTTGAACGGCACCGAGTGGGGCGAACGCAGCTTGGGCTTCGGCACAGGCCTGCATGATGCCTATGAGACTGCCAGCGCCGAAGCTCCGTTTCCGGCGACTCTATCGCAGAGCTTCGTCGAGCATTGTGTCGATGTTTTCCAGCGGCCGAACCAGCGCCTGTATGACTGGCTCGCCGAACGACTCCGCGCGCGCCGGGTGCAGGGAATCGTGCTCTGGTCCTATTTCGGCTGCGACCTCTGGCGCGCCGAGGCGCAGACCATGCGGGAGAAATTCGGACTGCCGCTGCTTTGGCTTGAGGCGGACGAATCGGGGAGCGGCGCCGAGCGCCAAACCAACAGGATCCAGGCGTTTGTGGAGGCGCTCACGTGAAATCCGAAGGAAGAAATCTTGCCGCGATAAGGCGCAAGAAGCGCAAAAGCACTTTTCCATTTTGCGCCTCTTGCGCCTCTTGGCGGCTGACCGCTGTTTCCCTGGCTTCCGATTTCGGATTCCGGATTTTTCGATGAGCGCCCCGCAAAAACTCACGGTATCCGAATGGGACGGCCACTATGCGGAGTTGCGTCGCGCCGGCCTGCGTGAACCCGCTTACGGCGGCTCCTTGAGCCGGCACATTGCCCAGGAGGGCGATGTGCGCCTGCAACAATTGCGTTTCGATAATTCCGCGGCCGCGCTGCGACTGTGGAACTTCCTGCTGACGGAGAATCAACGACTGCATGAAGCCCGCCGTGACGGGGACAAGATTGTCGGCGCGATGAAGGACCTGGGAACGGTCCCTGTGATGGCCTATTCCCTGCCGCGAGTGCGCGCCTTTTACCCGGACGGCGCGTGGTGGACGCCCTGCCTGATGGAGTGCAGCGACGGCTTGCTGCAGCAAGCGGAGGCATTGGGGATTGACGGCTCGTTCTGCCCCGTGCGGGCCATGGTGGCCGCGTTCCAGAACGGCGAACACTTTCCCCGGCCCGATTTGCTGGTGTGCAGCGCGGGCTCGGTTTGCGACGATTTTTCGGCCATCGCCCAGCGCCTCGAGCGCCTGGGTCATCCGGTGGTATGGTGGGAGATGCCACGGCGCAGGGAACCGGATCCGGGCGAACCGGCCTGCGTCCTGCCAGGAGGGGCGGTCGCACCCTCAATCCAAGTCGAATGCGTGCGTGAGGAACTGCAACAGGTCGCGGTGCGGCTGGGCGAGCTGGCCGGCCACGCGCTCGATGATCGACTCCTGAGCGACGGCATCCGCCAGGCGAACCGTGTTCGCCGAGTGCTGGGGCGGTTGCGGGCGCTGGTTTACGGCGCCGAGGCGGCGCCTTTGCCGGCGCTTGAGATGCTCGTCGCTGAGATGCTGGCGATTCATTTTTGTTCCGACCGGGAAGAAAGCCTCGAGGTATTGCGCGGTCTGCTCGCCGAGGCCGGGGCGAGAGTCCGTCGGCGCGAGTTTCTTACCACCGCCGATGCAGTCCGCGTGTTCTGGGTCAACCCCGTCGCCGACCTGCGCATGATGAACCTGCTGGAAGATTGGGGTGGGAGGATCTGCGGGTCCGATTACATGTTCGCGCACGCGCTGGACCTGATTCCGGGGGAACTGCCGCCGCTGGAAGCGCTGGCCCGGACGGCGCTGGCGGACCCGATGGTCGGCTCGACCCAGGATCGTGCGCGGCGAGTGGTAAACGATTGTGGCGCACACCGTGCCGAGGCGGTGGTCGTCTGCCGCATTCCGGGGGCGAGCCATTGCGCGCGAGAGGGCGAGGTGATTCGCGAATGGGTCCGCACCCGCCTGGGTCTGCCGAGTATCGAGCTTGAAATTCCGCCGGTTTGTGATGCGATGTTGCCGACGCTGGGCTCGCGACTGCAAGCGCTGCTGGAAACCGCTCGCGAGAACCGCAAATGGGCCGGGCGAACAACAGAGCACAAATGACATCCAGGACCACGATTTCCGCCGGCATCGACGCCGGCTCCCGCTCGACCAAGGTCGTGGTGTTCGACGCCGAGCACTCGCGGATCCTGGGGCGCGGGTTGGTGGACCAGGGCATCGAGCAGGATCGGTTGGCGGCACGGTTGCTTGAGCAAACCTGCGACGATGCGCAGGTCGCCCGCGCCGGTGTCACTAAGATTGTCGCCACCGGCTACGGCCGGAACGCGGTGAAATTTGCCGACACCACCATCACCGAGATCACGTGCCACGCGCGTGGAGTCTTCCATCTCGATCCCGAAGTGCGAACCGTCATCGAGATTGGCGGGCAGGACAGCAAGTGCATTTCACTCGAGCTCGGCGGTCGGGTGCGCGACTTCGGCATGAACGACCGTTGCGCCGCGGGGAGTGGCCGGTTCCTGGAGATGGTTGCGACGCGGCTGGGGGTGGATTTGGCGGCGTTGGGCGAGTTGGGCCGGGCGAGCAAGAAAGCGGCGCTCATCAGCAGCATGTGCGTCGTGTTTGCCGAGACCGAGATCATCGGGCTGCTGGCCGAGGGCGTGCCGCCGCCCGATATAGCGGCCGGTGTGCAGAATGCCATCGCCTCGCGGGTCGCCGCGCTGGTCGGGCGCGCGGTGACGCCGCCCGTCTGCTTCACCGGCGGGGTGGCGCTGCAACCAGGTATGGTTCGCGCGCTCGAGGCTGCGCTGCAGTCGCCGGTGCGGGTGTCCGCCCTGCCGCAATATACCGGCGCGTTAGGGGCGGCGATCCTGGCTGCAGAACGACGTTGAAAGAAGGATGCGCAACCTTGACGACGCGCTCCGGGGAGCCTGGCCGGAATATTTCACAGCCGCTGTAGGCGCCGACGTGAGGAGGCGAAACCAACCGCGTCTGCCAGCGTTTCGCCTCCTCACGTCGGCGCCTACAATCTGTACCGAGTTGGTGCGGTACACGAATTATCCGGGCTAAAGCAAAGAGAGAAGGAAGAGGAGCAGCGCGGTTGCTGCGGCGATGATCAAGGAGATAACCGCCGGTCGCTTGTTCTTGTCGACCAGCAAGCCGATCAGGCTGAGCAGCAGACCGAGCGGCGCTCCGAACATGACAGCCAACCCGCCGAGGGTTGAAAGCGGCGAGCCTCAGCCGGGCTTCAGCAGCGCCAGCAGTCCCAGGGTCAGAACCGCCGTGGCACAAAAGATCAGACCAACCCGCCCAATCGCTCCGGACCGGACGGTCTGCACTGGCGGCTGGATTGGAAGGGGATCGTTCATACGGACCTCACTTGGTTTCACGACGCGCCAGCACCGCCCCGCCGGTGATGCCCGCGCTGTCGCCGAGTTTTGACGCGATAATTTCGACACCCTTCATGGATCCGGGCATCGCATAATCTTTGGCGGTTTCGACAATGACACTCATCATTTCATCAGCCAACGCCTCGATCACTCCCCCGCCCAGCACTACCACCTCGGGATTGAGGAGGTTCACGAGGTTCGCGGTGGCGATTCCGATGTATTCGGCCGCGCTGTCGATCACTTTGTCGACATATTTATCACCGCGGCGGATCGCTTTCCGCAGATCGCCGCTGCGCAAGTCTTCGAGGTCATCGCCCAGTATTTCGGTGAGCATGGTTTTCTCGCCAGCTTTAACCCCCGCCTTAATTTGCTGGAAAACCGCCGTGCGGCTGGCAAGGGCCTCGAAGCAACCCTTGTTGCCGCAGCCGCATTTTGGGCCGTTGATGTCGAGGACCATGTGGCCGATCTCGCCCGCGGTGTGTCCGAAGCCGCTGAACAACTTGCCGTCCAGGATGATCCCGCCGCCGATCCCCGTGCCCACGAAGATGCCAACCATGCTGCGCGGCTTGGATTTCAGTTCGGCGACGTAAACGCCAAGCGCGGAGATGTTGCAGTCGTTTTCCACAAAAACCGGGACTTCGATCTGCTTTTCGAGATCCTTCTTGAGCGGCACATCCTTCCACCCTTCCAGGTTGGGCGCGAAGATCACAGTGCCGGCCTCAAAATCCACTGC
>DATDCV010000143.1:0-4658 GCA_036524155.1 Verrucomicrobiia bacterium | reverse complement strand
TGGTAATACAGCGGCACCTCGATATTCTCCAGGACCGTGAGTTGCTGGATCAGGTTGTAGGATTGGAACACAAAACCCAGCCGTGAACCTCTCACGAACGACAGAGCGTCGTCATCCATTCGCGAGACATCTTCACCGCCGAGAAAATAGCGGCCCGAGGTTGGCCGGTCCAGGCAGCCCAGCAGGTTCAGGAGCGTGGATTTTCCACAGCCGGATGGGCCCATGATGCTGATGTAATCGCCGCCTTTCACCTGGAAGGAAACCCCGCGCAAAGCTTCGACGCGGACCGCCCCCATCTGGTAGGTCTTCCGGACGTCCTCAAATTGGGCGATTTGTCTCGAGCCCGGAGCCTGACTGATAACCTCAGGCTCCGCCTGTTCCTGGATGTTCATGAGGTTTTGGCCGCCTGCACCGGTGCGGAGGCCGGCACTGTGGCGGGCGCGGGTTCTCCCTTTTTGCCCGGTTCGGCAGGGCGACCCTCGGTCGCCGGGCTGGGGGTTTCGGTGCCGTCCGGCCGCCGGAGCAGCACCCGCTCGCCTTCCTTCAACCCACCCTTGACCTCGATGAATTCATCATTGAACTCGCCGATCTGCACCTCGCGGCGCTCGGGTTTGAGGCCCGCCAGGTAGCAGACCTGCCTGTCCCCGTCCGGCGACACAGCTTGCACCGGCACGTAAAGGCAATTCTCGATCTTGTTGACCATGATCTCCACTTTCGCGCTCATCCCGGGTTTGACCCAGTCCTGCGTCTCATCGAGCGTAATGGTAGTCAGGTACACCTTTAGATCCGGGTTCATCCACCGCCATTGAGTATCCGGCAACACCCCGACCTTGGTCACCTCACCGGTGAGGACTTTATCGGGGAAAGCGTCGACTGTAATGCGTGCCTTCTGGCCCTTCTTGATCTTCTTGATGTAGCTTTCGTGGATCTTCACTTTCACCGACATGCGGGACATGTCCGGGATGGTAATGATGGCCTGTCGCTCGCGGACGGTCGCCCCTTCCCGGATGCGTTCCTGGTCGCCATAGTAGAAGTTTTCGTCGCCACCGCCGCCGTAAACCACCAAGCCGGACTTTTTCGCACGGAGAGTGCATTTCGCGAGCTGCTCCTTGAGGTCGTTGAGCTGGCGGAGCTGGACCTGGTGCTGGCCTTCGGAAGATTTCAGGTTGGCTTTGGCCTGGGCCAGCTTGGAGATTGCCACGCGCCGCGCTTTGTCGAGCTCGCGAACCGCCTCGGCAAATTTTGAGAGCGCTTCTTCGGCCGACTTCACAAAATCGTATTTGAGGAAGAGGTCACGGGCGCTCTCGGCCGTTTGGACTTTAAGGCGGCTGTTTTCGTTGGCGATCTCATCCCGCTGCAAGTCGGTCCTGGTGACAAAGCCCTTTTCAAACAGCCGCTGGGTGCCTTCGAGCGTCGCTCGAGCCTGGCCGAGCTCCTTCTGCGCAACCTGCAGGTCGTCATAAAACTTTCGCAGCTTCTGTTTGGCTTCGCCGTCTCCGAGCCGCTCCAGGTCGGCGTAAGGAGAAAAATCGACATTCATAGGTTTCGTGAGGTCATTCTGGTCCTTTTCCTGGGCGCTGGCGTCCGGAATGATGGCAGGCTCGGGTGGGGGAGTGTTCGTGCCTTTGACAGGGAGAGGCGGCGGCGATACGTCCACAGGAGTCGCGCCTTCGGTTATGGCGGACCCCACCACTGGCGGGGGGCTGGCCCCGTTTCCCCCGGCGGGCGTGAGCGCTGCACCTGGTTCGGGGGCTTTTTCCTGCACCGCCTCCTCCGCCCGGGTGGTTTGTTCGACGTCATTTGTGCTGGCCGCGGCGAATAGCTTGTCCAGCCCGACCTGCGCCACGATCTGCGTGGTTACGGTGTCACCGAGGAACTTGTCGAAATCCATCCGCGCGAAGCGCGCCTTTTGCTCGGCGGCCTTGACGTCGCTGGCGTTCTGGTTGATTTGGATCTCGTAGTTTTGCTGCGCATTGATCAGGCTGGCGAGCGCGGACTGATAAGTGATTTCCTGCTGCACGATTTGCTTCTGGAGGTCGGAACCATCCAGTTCGACCAGCACCTTGTTGGTCTTCACGTCCTCGTCGGTGACGAAGTAACCTTCTTCGACGATTTTCAGGATCTTGGTTCCCTGGTATCCGACCCGAACCTCGCATTTGATCTCCTGCGATTCCAGCGCCTGCAGGCTGCCGCCCTCCAGGACGCTGATCTCGAGTGGTCCACGGCGCGCGGCGAAAACCGGCGTTTTGGCGGAGGCTTTGTTTCCCCGGGTGACCACCGCCGCGACCGCGACGACCACGAGCAGCCCGGCCGCAACGAAACGCCACCGAGGTTGGTGAGCAACAAGTGCGAAAAGTCTATTGAGTTTTTGCATCCTTAACTTCCTCCCACTGTCCATTGTCTTTGACGTAGAGAATTCCGAGGTTGTTCCAGAACTGGAGACGGGCAATCGTGTGAGTCACCAAGGCCTGGGTGAGCAGGTTTTTTGAGGTGATCAGGTCGTTTTGGGCGTCCACCTGGTCCTGGGCTTTGGCCCGGCCGAGTTCCGCGAGGAGGTTTTGTTCCTCGACCCGGCGTTCGGCCAGCTTCACCCCCACTTCGCTAATCTCGTAGTTGCGTTTGGCCTGGTCGAGCGTGCGCCAGCTATCGCGCACCTGAAGTTTGATGTCGTCCTCCTGCTGCACCACGGCGCGGGCCGCGCGGTTGCGCGTGATTAGGCTCGTTCGATAACTGTTGCGCTCGGCAACCCGGTCGAGCCCCGGGTCCAGAAAAAGCCCCGCATTCCAGTGGTAACGGGCGGGATCCGGGAGGGCCCAATTCCCTTTGGCCGGGTCGCTGTTGAGCCCGACGCCGGCCGTGAAATCAACCTGTGGTTTGAGAAAACTCTCGGCGAGTTTGATCTGGCGTTCTGCGTCCTCGAACTGGTCTTTCACATTCAGCAGGTCCAGGCGTGCCACCAGGGCCACCTGGATGGAGTCCTCTGCCGAAATGTTCGGGTGACGAATTTGAAGGCTCTCGAGCTCGTGATCATCCAGGACGATATTGGCGTCCGCGTCCAGCCCGAGCTGTATCTTGAAAATGTCGAGCGCCTGTTTATAAGTGCGCACCGCTCCGATCCAGGTGCTTTCGGTGGTGAGAACCTGTTGCTCGAGGCGGCCCAGGTCGGATTGTGTAATGCGGCCCTCCTGGGCCAGCGCCCGGCTGCGTTCCGCGTTCTTCCGCGAGCTTTGCAGGTTCAGAAAGCTGTTACGGACGGTGTCGCGATTGCCGAGCACGCCATAATAGGCCGTCGCGATCTGCACGGTAAAGTTCTTCCGGTAACGCGTGAACTCGCGCAAGTCGTACAGCACCTGGCGTTCGCCCTGGACCAGTCTTTCCGTTTCCTGTTTGTAATTCGCATTTTGGAGCAGGGGTCGGGTGAAGGTCGCGGCCAGCTGCGACGAAGTGATGGGATTGCCGCTGCCGATCAGAAACCGAGTCGCGTCCAGCGTAAACGCCGTGGTCAGCCTGCCGATGTCGCGAATCAGCCAGGAGGTATCGATGCCGACCGAGCCGCCGATCTGATGGTGCTCCACGAGGTTGTCGCTGAACACCGGCTTCGCCTCGCCGGTCGTCTCGTCGACCGTCAGCGTGACCGCCCGCTCGGTCTGCACCTGGTACTCCACGCTGTTCCGGCTGGAGAAAATCGGGGCAAACTGGTGGCGCGCCAATGCCAGGGACAGAGCCGAGATGTAGAGCTGTTCTTTGCTGGCCTGGTAGCTGCGGCTTGCCTTGATGGCTACTTCGAGGGCGTCCCTTAGGGTCAAGACCCGCGCTCCCTGCTCCTGTTCCCCATCCGGCCCCAGAAAATCCTGCACGTTGGTACGGACCGGGAAGGCCTCGAGCGGGGGCTGGTTGGTCTGCTCGATGGTGAACCGCGGGTCCGCGTTTTGCACCAGCGGCGACTTGGCTTGGATGATGCCATAAACCTGCTTGTCGGCCGATTTGCGAAAATAATTGCGGCTGCAGCCCGCTAAAAATATAACGAGCAGCACTGCCACGAAACAGCCGCCACCCCGGAGCAATTTCATCTCAAATAATATACTGGGTATTAAACTCTAATGTAGCCCGGTCTGTTCGCTTGTCGATTCACTTCACGGCACCCGGCCACCCCGCCTACTTACCGGCATCTGATCGTTAAACCCCGAGCGGGCCGGCAAGTTGCGCCGGCGCCATTTCGAAGCTGCAAAGCCAAAGCTGCACCGTTGCGCCCAGGCACTTTCCTCGTCTTAACCAGCCGCATCCCCGGTTGGACAGCACCCGGCGCAAAAGCTCACGTCCGAAAACAGTCCACCAACCTCTCCGCAACGATCTTGACGATTCCGGTCTACCCACGCCGAAAGAATCCGCGTTTCATGCGCACAGTGATTTGTGCGGGATCCCGCCCATGCTCGGCAAGGCGAAAATCGTGCGTCCTGCCCAGCGGTAATCCCGGCCGGGCACTCCGCTGCGCGCCGGAGCAGGCGAGGTGATCGTGCGGCGCGCAGCACAGTGCGCGCCCACCGCGGTGCTCGCTAAGGATCAGGGGGCGCGTTTTACGAGAAGATTCGCGAGAAGATTCGCGTTGCGCGTTCCGGACAAAGCATTAGGATTTCCGGCCCTGTCCCGGCGAGCGGGAC
>DATDCV010000142.1:0-7361 GCA_036524155.1 Verrucomicrobiia bacterium | reverse complement strand
GGTGATTTTATGGAGTTCTTTTCTTCTATCGAGCTCCCACTTTTCCATTACTGCTGGAGAGCACTTTGCTTTCTCCAGCTCTTCTGCGTTCGGGGCGATGCTCGATTTGGAGTCGGTAAAACCCGCTGCTCGACGAACTGGGGTCAACCATTCTGCCGTCTGCCGTCAGGGGGATTTGACTCACCGGCACCTTCACCCAGGGTCCCCCGGGCTGGCCGGCCTTCTCAACGCCGATCACCGCACTGGTGTCCTGTCCGCGGCTGCCGGCAACGCCGGCAACCAGGACCAGCGCGCTGCCGAGCGTGCTGGCGAGGTAAACATTAGCTGTCATAGGTTCGAGGAGTAGATGGTCCAATGGCATTAGACTGTGCTGACATTCAGCACAGAAAGTATGGGTTTGTGTAATAAGTCTTACCACGCTCGCCGCCCCCTGGCAAGCCTCCAAATCCAGCTTTTTACCGGCCCGCCTGCCCCCGCCAACGCTCTTGAATCAGGCTCTGCTTTGGGCACTTCAACGCGCCCTGGACGAGGGCGGCGTCCCGACTCTCATCCGCCCGCCAAACCAGGGTCAGTGGTTGCAAGCATGACGACTTGCCGTGCTTTGCCGTAGGCGTGCCTGCCGTTATGGCTGCTGTTCACACCGGTGTAAAAGAGGAACCAGCGTCTATCGCGCTCCACGAGGCGGTTGCCCGCGTAAATGCCGTAGCAGTCGGGAGCAGGAGGGTTTCCGCGGGGCAGCCAGGCCGTACGCAAGGGACGCCGCCAATCCACACCATCGCTTGAGAAGCACCATTCCAGGTCCATCGTTTGCGCCCGGCAGCGGTAATGACCCAGCAAACCGACGCGGCCGTGGGACGTGTGGGTCACGGACAGGTAATAGAACTGCAGGTCCGCCGGGTCGTTCGCATCCCGTTGAATCACGCGCTGGCGGTTCTCGAAATGCAGGCCATCTTCCGAAGTATAGCGGTCAAGGACTCGCAGCAGACCCGCTGCGTTGTCTTCGGCAACGTACGCAGGGTCGCCTTTAGGGACGCGCAAGAGGCCGACGGAGTACATTTCAAATGTGCCGTCAGGCAGGTGGTAAACGTTCGTAGCGTCATTTGAGATTAAACGCGGCAGCGCCCGGGGCTCGTCGAGGGGACGCTCGGCGCTCGGGTCCGATCGGAACATGACCCCGTCCGGCGACGGCACGCCAAAAGCCGCGCGGTCGTTAGGGTGATAAAGCACGGGGCGCAAGGGATCGAGTACGCGAAATCGCCTTCCATCCTCGCTCTCGGCCGCCAGGTAGCGAGCGATCTGCTGACCGTGAGCCCAAAAATAGAGGCGATGCCGGCCGTTTGGAAGTTCCAGGTGAACCGGTTGAACCGGTCTCCATCCCTCGGGCAGATTTCCGATAGAGAGTGGCCCGTCCGGTGGCTCCCGAGGCGTCAGAACCGCGGGGACCTTTTTCATCGGCTCGCCGGGCACGCCTTCCGCATAGGCCACCGTATAACTTCGCGGTTCACCGGAAACTGAATACCACAGACGCCAGGAGCCACGCTCTAACGGCTCCGCGCAGGCGGTGAAATTCTGCACGTTCTCTTGTTCCCAGCTCTCGGTCGCCTCCAGCACTACTCCGTGTTTCTGCCAGCGCGTGTCGGCACTCGGTTCCGTCATCGACCGGTCGACCTGGCGGCCGCGAGAATGGGAATGGCAGCCAGCAACCAGGGCGGAGGCGGCGCAAAGTGATGTCCGCAAAAAAGTTCGCCGATGCATCGGGTCATAGTAGCCGCGTTGCCGCGGACACCGCAAGGAAGCCGCCTTGGGGGCGGGGCCGCTTGTGTTTCTGGCGACCCGGCGCAATACTCCCCGGCATGAGCAAGGAACCAAAGGAACGCTGGCAGTCCCAGGGGACACGGTCGTGCGGATTGGACCGCCGGCGCGTTACGTTGCTCGCAGGAATCGGCCGGGTCGCGGTTGCGACCGCGTGCCTTGGCGCGACCCTGTGCCTGATGGGGGCTGACGGGCGGGAGACGGGACGGGACCGCGCGCTTTACTCGGTGGATCAACCCGTCAGTTTCGAGCACATGAGGCTGCAGTTGACCTTCACGGCCGCAGGGTTGAAGGCGCGGACGTGCGAGGGGCGGGTGGAGTTCACGCTGAGGCCGCGGGCGAAGGAAGCCAGAACGGTGCGGTTGGACGCGGTCGATATAAGGATCCTCAAGGTGGAACTGCCTGGTCAAGGGACGGCGCTGTCGTTTTCGTATGACGACAAGCTGCTGACGGTGCAGTTGCCGAAAGCGGCCCCGCCGAGAGAAGCTTTCCGCCTGGCGGTGACTTACCGTCTGGAGGAACCGCGGAAAGGAATGTATTTTGTGTTGCCGAGCGAGTCGGCGCCGCGGAAACCGCTCATGGTTTATACGATGAGCGAGCCGCTTGAGGCCCGTTATTGGGTGCCGTGCCACGACTGGCCAAACGCACGGTGGACATCGGACATCGAAGTAACGGCGCCGTCCCCTTACACGGCGGTGGCAAACGGGACGCTGGTGGAGAAACGGACGGCGGACGACGGGAAGTCGAACACATTCCACTGGCGGAGCGAGCAGCTAACGGATCCGCACCTCATGGGGATGGTGCTGGGAGAGTTGGTGGAACAACGGGAGCTCTGGCGAGGCAAGCCAGTCGTGACGTTCACCCAGCCCGGTTCGGAGGCGGCGGCGCGGTTCACGTTCCAGCACGTGCCGGAGATGCTGGAGTATTTTTCCGGGCTGATCGGCTACGACTTTCCGTATCCGGGCTACACGCACATCACCGTGGTGGATCATCACCACGGAGGCATGGAGCATGCCGGTTTTTCGTTTGTGAGCCCGTTTTACCTCACGGCAAGCGACGACGGAGACTGGCCGTTGGAGCACACGGAAAATTGGCTGATCGCGCACATGGTGGCGCATCAGTGGTTCGGCGGGGTGGTCAATTACCGCAGCGTGTCGCAGGCGTGGCTGAATGAAAGCTTCGGCACCTACCTGGACACGCTTTGGGCGAGCCACCGCGAGATGCCCGCGCGCCTCGAATACGAGATGTGGCAGAAGTCGCGCGGGGTGGCGGGGGCGGACTCGAGCGAGAGCGGCAAGCCGATGGTCAACCGCGATCTGCCGGACGCGGAGGCGATTTACCAAATGGACGGCTTGAAAATCTACTATAAAGGGGCCTGGGTGCTGCACATGCTGCGGCACGACCTCGGGGATGAGATTTTCTGGAGGGGCGTCCGGCAATACCTCCACGACCGTGAGTGGCAAAGCGTGGAGACGAGCGACCTGCGGCAGGCCCTGGAGAAGGTTTCCGGGCTCGACCTGGAACAGTTCTTTCAGCAGTGGGTGTACGGCCACGGGGTGCCACGGCTGGAGGTGGATTATGCGTGGGATGGGGCGCAGCGGATGGCGACGGTCACAGTGAAGCAGACGCAAAAGATCGACGCGATCACGCCGGCCTTCACCTGTCCGCTGAAACTAAGTTTCCGGGTCCAGGGAAAGGAAACGAACGTGACGGCCGAGCTGCGGGACTCGCGGCATGAGTTTCGGTATGAGTTCGAAACGGAGCCGACTCTGTTCTGCGTGGACCCGCACGAGGCGTTGCTCAAGACCCTGGCGGTAAATGTGCCGCGGGCAATGCTGGTGGAACAGACACGCAAAGGGCCAACGGCGCTCTCGCGGTTGCAGGCGGTGGAGGCGATCGGGAAAGAGCCGCGCGCGGAGGATAGCACGACGTTTGAGCAAGTGTTGTGGAATGAGTCGGAGTGGTGGGGCGTGCGGCAGTCGGCGGCGCGTTGCCTGGGCCGGATGCAGACCGACAAGGCTTTGAGCGCCTTGTTGAACGCCGAACGGGCGGGGCTCGCTGACCAACGCGTGCTGGCGACAGTGATCGAAACTATGGCCAACTTTGTTGTGTCGCGCGAAGCGCATGAGGCAGTGCTCAGACACGCCAACCGGGAGCAACCGCTGAGCCTCGAGGCGGCGGCGATACGGACGCTGGGACAGATGCGCGGCTCGCCCGAACAGGTGGAGCGAAGCCGGGAGGCCGTGCTGGCGGCGGCGAAGAAACCCGGGCGCCGGACGGTGAGGCTGGCGGCGTTCGCGTCGCTGCGTGCATTGGGAGACACAAACGCCGACAGCGTGGTGCTCGAATTGGCGCAGCCCGCACGGGACGATGAGTTGCGCGGGGAGGCGATTGGGCTCCTTGGACGGCTGGGGCGCGGCGATGCCGAGCGGGACCGAACTCGGACAGCCCTGACGACCTGGCTCGATGATCCCGATCCTGCGGCGCAACTCGCCGCGATCGGCGCTCTGGGCGAGCTGGGCGATCCTCGAGTTCTTGCGGACCTGGAGCGCATCCGCAGCAGCACTCGAACTGCCGGGGTGCGTCGCGCGGCTGGGCACGCCATTGAGGCGATCAAAAGGCCGGTGGAACCCAGGCAGTCGACTGCCGGACTGATTGACCGGCTTGACACGCTGGAGAAACAGAACCAGAAATTGGAGAAGAAACTGAAGGCGCTGACGGACCGTTTAGATGCCAACATCAAAGGCGGCAAGGCTGAGACCCCGCGGGGCGCGCTGAAGGCCACGAATTAAAGGTCAGCTTTGGACTGTCCACGGGGGCTACAAACAACTCGGGCTTCGTCCACGGTCTCCACGTTGGCGCAGTTCATGGCCGCGCGCCGATTCTATCTGCGTGAGGCGCTGTCTGGCTCGCAAGTGATTTGAATCTTGACACTTGATCGCGACGCTCTACCGTAGGCGGCATGAACTCGGCCCAACACCAGTTCTGTCGCCGGCCTGCGCCTGCCGAGACCGCCGGTTAACACTCCGCCGAAAGCTGCGTTTTCCATGAGCCTCCCGTTACCTTTCCAAGAACGTTTTCGTTCTCGTCCTCGACCAACCAAAAGGAACTGGCTCGCCTGGGGGTTTTCCGGCATGGGCCTTTTGTCACTGCTCTGGTTTCTCATTCGGGTCATTCCGAAGCCCAGCCGGGCGGCTTACCCCTGCCAGCGCATGGCTTTTCCGGTGGCGAGCAGCTTCGTCATTTGGCTGATGGCGTTGCTCGGTTCAGCCTTCGCCTGGCGCAAGGTTCGAATGCGCAATGTGCGACTGTGGAGGGCCTGCCTGTGGGGTGCAGCCGGTTTGGCGGGATGCGCCTTGGTAGTGGCGAGCCTGCCGGCGCTGCACGCGTGGGCAGACAATCCGCCGCACGGAGTTTATGGCGTGGCAAAAGGCATTTTCCCAGGGCGGGTGGCCTGGGTTTACGGCCCCACCGCCACGAGTTGGGCGGGCTATACCTCCGGCGAGCATTGGTATGAAACCAACCACACCGATCTCGCGGTAGTCGAGGAAATGATGTCGAAAGCGGTCCAGGCGGTGGGCGGCGGCAATTCGGATGCGGCGGCTTGGGATGCGATTTTCAGGTATTTCAATCTCCGGCATGGCCGGGGTGACCGCGGATACCAGCCGGGCGAAAAGATCGCCATCAAGATCAACCTGACCACCTGCAACGCGCGCTCCGGCACCCAGACGGTCAACATCACCGGCAACTATGAGAAAAACAACGCCTATTCGGGCGGCCACTGGCTGAATACTATCGATAATTCACCACAGATGCTCCTGTCGCTGCTGCGGCACTTGGTGTACACGGTCCGCGTCAGCCAGACCAATATCTTTCTCGGTGACCCGACCGGGAACTTCCCGCGCTACATGTGGGACAAGCTGCACCCGGAATTCCCGGATGTGCGTTACTTCGATAATTACGGCGGCGCTGGCCGGATGCGGGTCGAGCTCTCGACGGTGAAGTTCTATTGGAGCGTGACCAACGCAAACACGACCAACCAGCCGGTCGTGGCGGATTATGTTCCCGTGCCGTTCGCGCAAGCCGATTACCTCATTAACTTCGCGGTGCTCAAAGGCCACAGCGTGGGAATAACGGCGTGCGGCAAGAACTTTTACGGCGCGCTGCTGCGGTGTCCGGATGGCTTTTTCCGCGATGCCAATGGCCCGAACCAGCCCGGCACTCCAAACTACAGCAGCATGCACAAGAGCACTCCGGATCCGAGTATGGGCGTGCCGGGGTTGGGTCACTATCGCTGCATCGTCGATCTCGTCGGCAGCCCCGTGCTGGGGGACAAAACGGTGCTCTGGCTGGTCGATGGTCTGTTTGGAGGCTATTATTGGGACTCACATCCGTATCTCTGGAACATGGCTCCGTTCAATGGCCGGTGGCCTTCGAGTCTGTTCGCCTCTCAAGACCCTGTGGCGATCGACTCGGTGTGCTACGATTTCCTGCTGAAGGAATGGCCCGCGGTGGTCAATAACGGGGGCGGAGCCACCAACGCGCTTCAAGGCGGAGCTGAAGATTTCCTTCACGAGGCTGCCTTGGCCAACAATCCGCCCTCCGGCACGTTTTATGATCCTGGCAAGACGGGCAGTCGGCTTGCGAGTTTGGGCGCGCACGAGCACTGGAATAATCCCGTCGACAAGAAATACAGTCGTAACCTCGGTACCGGTAACGGCATTGAATTAGTCGCGCTGACGGCCAGTCGGCCTGCGCCAGTGGTAGCCATCAGCCGAGCTGGCAACCAGGTCGTCGTGTCCTGGCAATCATCACTGGGCGGAACGCTCCAGGCAACGACAGACCCTGCTACTCCGAGTAGCTGGGGAAACCTGGGCGTGCCGCCGGCGTTCTTCCAGGGAAGGAATATGGTTACGAACGATATTTCGGGCCTGACACGGCTTTATCGCTTGTACCAACCATAGACGCAAGCCTCGGCCCGCCGCGTGAGTGGGGGTGTAAGTCGCTACTTGACGAGCTCGGCCCTGTTGGGAAACCTAGCCGCACGATGGGCGCGAACAAGAACCAAATGTGTCCACCACACTTAAAATGAAAAAATACGCATTAGCCTTCGTCTGTGGCGCCGTGCTCCTGGCCGCGACTTCCTTGAGTGCGGTCGACGCCAAAACTTATCAGGTCACCGGCCCTGTCCTCGAAGTCACCGCCACCACAATTACGGTGCAAAAGGGAAACGATAGATGGGAAATCGCCCGTGACAAAAATACCAAGATCCCCGGCGACATCAAGGTCGGCGACAAAGTGACCATCTATTACACGATGGTCGCCACCGAGGTCGAGGTAAAGGACGCCAAAGGCAAGAAGGATAGCAAGAAAGACGGGAAGAAGTAGGCAAATCTCGCGTAAATCAAGGAGGCCGGGGCCCGGTTGGCGAGCCGCACGCCCGGATTGGCCAGCGCGATCGCTTGAAGATCGGAGCCGCCGCTGCTGGCGATGGTGGCTCGAACCGGCAATCGGTCGAACCCAGGCGGGCCATAGACGCCCATTACGGC
>DATDCV010000141.1:0-3826 GCA_036524155.1 Verrucomicrobiia bacterium | reverse complement strand
TCTCCCCCTGCCCTCTCCTCCGGAGGAGGAGAGGGAGACGTGTGTCGCGTGTTCGGGGGTTTTAAGCGCGAAATTCCAGTCGGGGAATTCTCTCGCGAACGCCGAAGGCCGAGGTGAATGGGAGCAGAGGTCACGACCGTTCCTCCGACTTGAGACGTCTGAGCCTATCCGCAACTGCTTTCAACTCCGGCGTTGATGGCCGGCCCCCCGCGTTTTGAACCGACAGCCCCGCGGCCACTGTGGCCAGTCTCAGTACCTTTTCCAGGCTGAGGCCTTTCAGCAGGCCGAACGCGAACGCGCCGTGGAAAATGTCACCGGCGGCGGTCGTGTCTACCGCATTCACACGCAACGCCGGGAGACGGCCCTGGTGCTTTCCGTCGTCGAAGACACAACCATTTGCACCAAGAGTGACCACCACGACGCTGCCGTAGAGCAGGCGCAGCCGACGAAGACAGGGTCGCCATTTGATCGAAACGCCAGTCTCGCCCGTCGCTTGCGCGGCGAATTTTTCGGAGCACACGAGGTAGCGGACCTTCGGAGCGAGTGTGGCGGTTCCTTCCCGCAGCGAACCGGCGTCAAGCACAGTGACCGCGGACGGGAAAGCCTCCATGGCTGCCAGCGAAGCAGGCAATTCGTGCCCGTCGAACAGCAGAACCTGTGGGTCGAGGCGGGAGAGCCTTCGATGGGTCAATTGCAGACTGGCAGCGGGCACTTTGCGGTTGATGATGGTTCGCGAACCGGTATTGCCGTTGGCGATGACGAAAGAAAGCGGCGTGACATGGCCTGCCCGTTGCTCGACTAACCGGCAATCAATGCCCGCGTCTGCCAACTCCTTCACGACTTTGCGGCCATAGTTGTCCTTGCCGACCAGAGCGGCAAACGCAGTCGGGACACCCCACCGGCGGAGCAACCACGCTGCGTTGGCCGCGGGGCCGCCGCCGGATTCGATCAACCGATCCGTCTCGGTTTTTGAATTCTCCGCCGGGTAGGCCTCCATCTGCATACAAAGGTCCCAGGCGGCGTGACCGATGCACAACGCACTAACCCTCATCGAGCGATCCTCCCAGCGCCTGTTTGATGAGAGACATCAGCAGGTGCTCAATGACCAAGTGGATCGCCTCGACCTGGGGCGTCGAGGCCACGGGCACAACAATGGACACGGTGGATTTTCGCCCCATCGCACCGCCATCGAACCCTACCAGGCTGATCGTGCTCGCGCCGCTGTCGTTGGCGAACCTCACCGCGCGCACCAGGTCCGCCGAAAAGCCTTGGCCGCCATGCACAGAACATCCGAGGACCACATCCCCGGGTTGCAGCAAACCGCGCATCAGATTGACGAACACGTCGGCGCGCTCAGCGTCGTTGGCCCAGGCGGTGTAGAGGCTGACGTTGTCGGTTAGACAGCGCGCATCAAACGGCCGCTGCCCGGGCGGGATCGCGAATTTGGCAAGGTCACAGGCGAAATGCTGCGCGGTCGAGGCTGATCCTCCGTTTCCGAGAGTGAACACTCGTCCGCCACGGCGGTAGCAGTCGAGCAGCAGGTCCCGTGCGCGAGCGATGGATGATGCATCCAACTGCCGCAACAGGCGGCAGGTATCGTCCAGAAAGTCACCTATGGGATTGCTGGCAACATTCGAAATCATAGTTTTGTCGAGTCTTTGTAAGCGGAGCAGCGGTCAAAGACTCGTCCATGCGCGGAGTGTTTTGCAAGGTCCAAACCGCGTGGTCACAAAGTCTGTTGATTCCACTTGACGGGGAACCATGGCCCGAAGCGGCAAACGGTTGGGTTTTCGGGGCGCCACGAGGGCGGGCTTGCGCCCGGGACGGTTTTGTTAGTAGAAGTGACAAATCTGAATCATGCAACCATCCAAAAAAGGCCAGACCCTGTTATTCGCGTTCATCATGGTCGCTTCCCTGTTTTTCATCTGGGGATTCTGCCATGCCATGCTCGATGTGCTGAACAAGCATTTTCAAAACATCCTGCATGTGAGCAAAACACAATCGGGGTTCATCCAGACGTCGGTTTTTGGCGCTTACTTCCTCCTGGCCTTTCCCTCGGCGCTATTGATTCGCCGCATTGGCTATCAGAAAGGCATCCTGCTGGGTCTGGTGGTAGTGGCGGTCGGCGCTTTCCTGTTCATTCCCGCGGGGCTATGGTTTCAAACGTTCTGGTCATTCCTCCTGGCGCTGTTCGTGCTCTCCAGCGGGTTGGCCTGTATTGAAACCGCGGCCAATCCGTACGTCACCGTGCTGGGACCAAAAGACGGCGCCGCGGGGCGTTTGTCGGTGGCGCAGGCATTCAACTCGCTGGCCTATATCATCGCGCCCACCGTCGGTGGGGCGTTGATTTTCGGCAAACGACACGAGGCCGGAACGCCGGTGGACTTTCGCGGGCTGCTCATCCCTTATGTGGTCCTGGGTTGCGTGGTGCTGGTTGTGTTTGGGATTTTCTGGTTGATCCGGCTGCCAAGCATCGATGGCGGGTCGGCGGACCAGGATTCGGCGGCAGACAACTCGGTGCACCGAGCGCCGCTGCATCGCCAACCCCATTTCACCTGGGGCATCGTCACCCAGTTTCTCTACATCGCCGCTCAGGTGGGGGTGAACGCGTTTGCCGTGAACTACATTCTGGAAAATGCGATCATCAAGGATGCATCCGGCGCTACGATCACCGACTCGTTCTTCTCGTGGTATGCCTCGGCGACGGGCGCCGCCAGTCCCGAAGCCACCGCCGCTTACGTAATCACGATCGCGATGGTCCTCTACGCCACGGGCCGGTTCAGTGGCGCGGCGATCGCCCGGGTGATCAAGCCCAACGTGCTGCTATCTTTGTACGGTATTGCCAACTGCGTCATCATTCTGCTGGTGATGGCGGACGTGAAGCACGTGTCCTGGAAGGTCCTGCCGTTCTGCTGGTTGTTCATGTCGATCATGTTCCCCTTCATTTTCGCGATGAGCCTCCGCAATCTGGGAGAAAAGACCAAGCTGGCCGCATCGTTCCAGATTATGTCGATCGTTGGAGGCGCCGTTGCCCCGCCGCTGATGGGTTGGCTGGCCGATACCTACCACAACATGGCGGTTTGCTTTGTCTTGCCCCTGATAGGTTTCGTCGCCCCCACAATCTACGGGTTTGCTTATCCGAAACTATTGGAGATGTCCCGCCAGGCTAAACCCGGCGAACTCGCGGCGTCGGCAATTCCCCAAGGCTAGGTGCGCGTTCGGTTTCCTGAGCCCCGTAGAGCCTTGCCGTGGCCCGAAGCGCGGCTCATAGTCATGACAACCCTGCTTTCCCTGCCGCGCCGGCCAGATTGATCCATCGTTCGACGACCTTTGCCAGCGCGGGTCTGGCGGCGCCGAGCACCGTGGGCAGCCAACCGGTCTTACCGCCGCGGTGCTGCTCGGCGTAGGTGTCGCGAAAGGCTTTGCAGAGTTCGCTGGCAATATTGATCTTTGCCATGCCCAAGGACACCGCCCTCTTTATGTACTCGGGTTGCGTGCCCGAGCCGCCGTGCAGCACCAGCGGGATTCGAACATCTTGCCTGATCTTCTCGAGCCGGTCGAAATCGAAAATCGGCAGTTTTGTGTAAATGCCGTGAGCATTGCCGATGGAAACTGCGAGCGCATCCACGCCGGTAAGCTCCACGAAACGCGCGGCCTCAGCCGGATCGGTTAAGGTGGACCACTCGCCGCCCTCGGGAGTCGCGCCATCCACTTTGCCAACTGACCCCATCTCACCCTCCACCGTTACTCCGTGCGCGCGCGCCATGGAAACGACCTGCTTCATGCCGGCCACATTTTCGGCGAACGGGCGAGTCGAGTAGTCAAG
>DATDCV010000140.1:0-1825 GCA_036524155.1 Verrucomicrobiia bacterium | reverse complement strand
CTATGTGCCGGCGAATGGTCTTCGGGGTGAGACTCGATGTGGCCAGGTGCTCGATGAAGGGCCGGAGGCAAGTCAGCAACTGTTCACCGGGCGGCAGGTCTTTTTCCAACCCCATCCACGAGCGCGGCCAACGGTCCAGATCGCGGCAATAGTCGGAAACTGGGGTGGCCGCCGCCGGTGGGGTGGGGCGGTTTACTCTGGAAGTCTTCCCCTTCGAAATCATCCGCGCCATGGAACTGCTCACGATTCTAAACCACTGCCACCGCCATCGGGGATTCGTCTATCAACGCGCCCGCTTCGGCCCCGACAAGAAAAGCATCGAAGTGGACGTCCGGCCGCGGGAGGGTTCGGCGGCCGTCTGCTCGGGGTGCCACCAGCCGGCGCCCGGTTACGACCGTCTTCCCGAGCGGCGCTTCGAGTTCATCCCTTTCTGGGGCTTTCTGGTTTTCTTCCTGTACTCCATGCGGCGCGTCCACTGCCGTCGCTGTAGCGGGGTGGTGGTCGAAGAAGTTCCCTGGGGCGATGGCAAGCACCAGTCGACCAAGGCCCACATGCTGTTTCTGGCTCGCTGGGCCCGCCAGCTTTCCTGGAAGGAAACGGCCGAAGCGTTCCGCACCTCCTGGGACCGGGTGTGCGACGCCGTCGAGTACGTGGTTGGCTGGGGTCTGGAGCATCGTACGCTGGAGTCGATCCGCGCCATCGGCGTGGACGAAATCCAGTACGCCAAAGGCCACCAATACCTGACCCTGGTCTACCAGATCGACCAGGGGCTCACGCGCCTGCTGTGGGTCGGCAAGGAACGCACCATCGAGTCCTTTCAGGGCTTCTTCACCCGGATCGGCGAGAAACTGGCTTCTCAGATCGAGTTTGTCTGCTCGGATATGTGGCAGCCCTACCTGGACGTGATCCGCAAGAAATGTTCCCAGGCGCTGCACATCCTCGACCGCTTCCACATCGTCGCCAAGATGAACAAAGCCTTGGACGAGGTCCGCGCCGCCGAATCGCGCCGGATGGCTCAGGCGGGCCACCAGCCGCTGCTGAAGAAGTCGCGCTGGTGCGTGCTCAAACGCAAAGAGAATCTCACCCCCCAGCAGAAGTTCCGTCTCCGGGATCTGCTCCGCTACAACCTGCAAACCGTCCGCGCTTATCTGCTCAAAGAAGATTTTCAGCAGTTCTGGGAATACAACTCGCCCACCTGGGCCGGCATGTTCCTGGATTTCTGGTGCTACCAAGCCATGCGATCCCGCATCGAGCCGATCAAGAAAATCGCCCGAACGTTGCGCGCTCACCGCGCCCTACTGCTCAACTACTTCAAGGCCAAAAAACAGTTATCCAGTGGCGTCGTCGAGGGCCTGAACAACAAAGCCAAAGTCACCATGAGAAAATCCTATGGCTTTCGCACCTTCCGCATCTTGGAACTCGCGCTCTATCACTCACTTGGCAAACTACCCGAGCCCGACCTTACCCATGAATTCTTCTGACGAGTCTCATTTCCGGGCGGGAAGCGAGATCGCGGAATGTATCCGCTTCGAGCAGGTTGTAGAAGACAGCCTTTGGATACCGGGCGCGCAGGAGCGTCGTCTTGCCCGTTTGCCTAGGGCCGAACAGGAACACCGAGCCTCCCCGCAACAGGGCGGCAAGATCGAGTACGCGCTCATACAGCAATTATAATGCCAGATTTGGCGAAATCCGGCAACAGCGTTGCGGAATATGATCAAACGGCCCTGGGGGGACGCGGACCTATTGGATCTCGAACGGCATGGTCGCCGAATATTGCTTTCCGCTGCTCGTGGTCAGCCAGCCTTCCACGGTGTAGCGCCCCTGG
>DATDCV010000139.1:0-16571 GCA_036524155.1 Verrucomicrobiia bacterium | reverse complement strand
GTTCAAGCCGCTGAGTTCGCCCCGCTCGACCCAGACCGGATCGAGCAATCACTCGCCGTCCCCTCGTTCCGCCTCGCTCGCTCCGGACTCTCGGCCATTGCCCCAGTCCGAGCATCCATGGCCGGATATTTCACGGTGCTGAATCGGGGGCGAAACGGTTGCATTTTCGCAGTGTGGAAGGTAAGTTAGGTCGTTCAGTGAGGAAACCAAGGAAAGCCCAATATCTTGGATTTGGCATCTGCCGACCACACAACAAATGGTAGTTTTCTGGTCAGAGGCCCGCCAAATATCTGTTGTGTTTTTGGGCGGTATTTCCTAAAATTCTTGTGCCTTGATTGGACGCCTGACTAGGTGTTTCCAAACGCCGATTATGCCTGAGGAAAAAGTTCTGGAATCAGTTGAAAATCCGAAACCCGCCGCGCCTGCGGTGGAGAAATATGATGCCTCCAAAATTGACAAATTGGAGGGCCTGGAGGCGGTGCGGAAGCGCCCCGGCATGTATATCGGCGACCCCGATGAAAGCGGACTGCACCACTGTGTTTTCGAGGTTCTGGACAATTCGATCGACGAACACCTGGCGGGTTACTGCAGCCGGATCGAAGTGACGATTCATGTGGATGGCTCGGCGTCGATCCGTGACAACGGCCGCGGGATCCCCGTGGACATGCACCCGAAGTGGAACATGCCGGCGGTGGAACTGGTCCTGACGAATCTGCATGCGGGCGGCAAGTTCGGACAAGGGGCGTATAAGTATTCCGGAGGGTTGCATGGTGTGGGCGCCAAGTGCGTGAACGCGCTGTCGGACTGGTTCAAGGTTGAGGTATCGCGCGACGGCAAAGTCTACGCGATGAAGTTCGCGCGCGGGATCACCACCGAAAAGTTGAAGGTCATCGGCAAGGCGAAAGGTACCGGGACGCTCATCACCTTCAAACCGGACCCGACGATTTTCACGATCACAACCGAGTTCAAATTCGAACTGCTGGCAAACCGGTTGCGCGAGCTGGCGTTCCTCAACCCGGGCGTGGTCATCGTCCTCACCGACGAACGCACCGAGAAGAGCGAGACGTTTGTTTACCGGGACGGGATCGAGGAATTTGTGAAGCAGTTGGGCCGCAACAAACAGGTGCTGCACCCGAAGGTGATCGTCATCAGCCGGCAGAAGGACGAGGTATTTGTCGATTGCGTAATGCAGTACAACGACAGCTACAACGATCAGATCCTGTGCTTCGCGAACTCGATTGCGAACCCCGACGGCGGCACGCACCTGACGGGCTTCCGTTCAGCGCTGACGCGCGCGGTGAACCAGTACGCGAAGCAGCAGGAATTGCTGAAGGAAAAAGACCCGGCGATTTCGGGAGACGACGTGCGGGAGGGGCTGGTCTGCGTCCTGAGTGTAAAACTGCCCAACCCGCGTTTCGAGTCACAGACGAAGGTTAAGCTGGTGAACACCGAAATCGACGGACTGGTCTCGTCCGTGGTTTACGAGGGGCTGATGGCCTATTTCGATTCGAATCCTTCGGTGGCGAAGAAGGTGGTGGAGAAGGGGCTGCTGGCGGCGCGGGCACGCGAAGCGGCGCGGAAGGCACGGGAGACCGTGCGCAAGGGGGCACTTACGGGCGGCGGATTGCCAGGCAAGCTGGCGGATTGTTCGGACCGTGATCCCGCCAACACCGAGCTATACATCGTCGAGGGTGATTCGGCCGGCGGCTCGGCCAAACAGGGGCGCGACCGCAAGTTCCAGGCGATTCTGCCAATCCGCGGCAAGCTAATCAACGTCGAGAAAGCACGCCTCGACAAGGTCCTCCAGAACCATGAAATCCGGACAATGATCACCGCGGTGGGGACCGGAATCGGCGACGGCGACAGCGAGGGCGCGTTCAACCTGGAAAAACTGCGGTATCACAAAATCATCATCATGACCGATGCGGACGTGGACGGGGCCCACATCCGAACCTTGCTCTTGACGTTTTTCTACCGCCAGATGCCCGAGTTGGTGCGGCGTGGTTTTGTTTACATTGCTCAACCACCTCTGTACCAAATCGCCAGGAAGAAGCGCGTGGAGTATGTCGATGACGATGCCCAGCTTAACCGGATTTTGATTCAGCTCGGAACGGAAGAGGTGCGCCTGCGCAATTTGCAGGATGAGAAGGAACTGACCGAAAAGCAGTTGAGCGAAATTCTCGAGCTGCTGGAAGCACTGGATAAATATGCCACCGGACTGCGCCGCAAAGGCGGAGACTTCGCCGTCTATCTGGAAAACCGGGATGCCGCGAGCCATGAACTGCCTCAGCATCTGGTCAAGGTGCGCCAGGGCAACGAAGAGACCGTCCATTATTTCCAGGATAATGAAGCGCTGGGGAAGTTCGCGGAGGAGAATCCCGACCTGAACCTGGGCCTCTCAGGGGAAGAGGAAAGCGACACTTCGTTGCTGGAGAAGGGGAAAAACGGCGCGACTCGGCGCGCACGGCACGAAGAACTTTACGAAAGCCACGCCATCAAGGATTTGCTGGATCAGTTGGCTCGGAAGGGGTTGAGCATCGACCATTATGCGGCCCAGGACAAGCCGCTGTTCGAGTTGGTGGAAGGGGAGGGCGACAAAGAGGAGTTGCGCCCGCTGTTCTCGATTCCCGAGATCCTTTTCGGTGTAAAGGAAGTCGGGCGAAGGGGCCTGGCGATCAAGCGATTTAAGGGGTTGGGCGAAATGAACCCGAAGGAACTGTTCGAGACCACGATGAACCCAGCCCATCGGAAGCTGCTGCGAGTCGACCTGACCGACGCCGTCGAGGCCGAGGAGATGTTCACCAAGCTGATGGGTGAGGAGGTCGAACCGCGCCGCCAGTTCATCGAGGACAACGCACTGAATGTGAGGAACCTCGATGTCTGAGAAATGGCGGGTGGAGCGAGGGATTGGCGGATTCATGGATTGAGGGAGTGATGGAAGGGCCGAAGGACGCCCACCCGTGATTGTTAAGAGATTTAGAGATTGATTCTGTATGCCTAACGAAGCCGGGCCAAAGGACCCCAACGAGCTGCCAGTGAGCAACACGCCGCTGTTCGCGGCGAGTGAGAAGATCGCCAAGATCAACGTTGCCGACGAGATCAAGAACTCGTTCCTGGACTACTCGATGTCGGTGATCATTTCGCGCGCGCTGCCTGACGTGCGAGACGGGTTGAAGCCGTCGCAGCGGCGGATTCTCTACGCGATGAACGATTTGGGAGTAATGCCCAATCGCAAGCATTTGAAGTGCGCAAAAATCGTCGGCGAGACAATGGGCAATTACCACCCGCACGGGGACCAGGCGATCTACCCGACCCTCGTTCACATGGCACAACCATGGGCGATGCGAGAACGCCTGGTGGACGGGCAAGGCAACTTCGGTTCCGTGGAAGGCGACCCGCCGGCGTCGATGCGGTACACCGAGGCGCGATTGGCGCCGTTGGGCGCCGTGTTGATGGAAGACATGGAGAAGGAAACCGTCGATTTCGTGCCGAATTACGACGAGACGCGGACCGAACCCACGGTGTTTCCGGCGGCGTTCCCGAACCTGCTCGTCAATGGCGGCACCGGGATCGCGGTCGGTATGGCGACTAATATTGCGCCGCACAACCTGGGCGAGGTGATCGACGGCGTCTGCGCCCAGATTGACAATCCGAACATCAGCGACAAAGAGCTGATGAAACTCATCAAAGGGCCGGATTTTCCGACCGGCTGCATGGTATGCGGCCTGGAAGGCGTCCGCGATTATTTCAAAACCGGCCGGGGAAGCCTGAAGGTGCGCGGCAAGGTCGGCATCGAGCAGTTGAAGGGCGGCAAGGAGCAGATCATCATCACCGAGATCCCGTATAATGTGAACCGCGCGTTGCTGGTGGAGCGAATCGCGGACCTGGTGAACGAGAAGGTGATCACGGACATCACCGGGGTGCGGGATGAATCGGACGAGAACACGCGCGTGGTGATTGAGATTCGGCGAGACGCGATTCCCAAGGTCGTCATCAACAACCTGTATCAACACACCGCGCTGGAGTCGAGCTTCGCGGTGAACGCGCTGGCGATTGACCACGGACGCCCCAAGACGCTCGGGATGAAGGCGCTGGTCAATTGTTACATTGACCACCGGCGGGAGGTCGTGATCCGCCGCACGAAGTTCGAGCTGCGCCGGGCCGAGGAACGCGCGGAGCAACTGGAGGGCTATCTCATCGCGCTGGCGAACCTGGATGAGTTCATCCGGATCATTCGCAGTTCCGCGACGCGGGAGGAGGCGAAGATCAAGCTGCTGGCGTTTGATTTTACGCGCGCGCAGGTGGAGAAGATCGGGATCGCCATACGCAACGAAGCGCGGCTGACGAGCGGGCGCTATTCGTTCAGCGAAGCGCAAGCCAACGCGATTCTGGAGCTGCGATTGTATCAGTTGACCGGCCTGGAAATCGACAAAGTGCGGGCGGAGTACCGGGGGTTGATGGAGAGAATCAAGGATCTGATGGATATCCTGGCGAAGGAAGAGCGGGTGCTGGCTATCATCAAAAACGAGTTGCTCGAGATCAAAACGAAGTACGCGACGCCACGCCTCACCGAGTTAGTCCCGGATGAGGGCGAGATTGCCATCGAGGACCTGATCGCCAACGAAGGTGTTATCATTACGCTCACGCACGCCGGGTTGATCAAGCGCACCAATGTGAGCTCTTACCGGTCTCAACGGCGAGGGGGCAAAGGTGTCATCGGAATGATGACGCGCGAGGGCGGAGCCGAAGACGACAAGGACTTCATCGAGCACCTCTTTACGGCCAGCACGCACGATTACCTGATGTTTTTCACGAACACCGGCCGCGTGTATGTCGAGCGGGTGCACGAGATTCCCGACATGGGGCGGGCCTCGAAAGGGCGAAGCATCGCGAACCTGCTTGAACTGAAGCCGGGAGAGACCATCGCCGCTTCGATTCCGATTGTCGCGAAGACCGGCCCGAATAAAGAGGACACGACCTGGCAGCAGGAGGGCTACCTGTTCTTTGCGACCCGGCAGGGAACCGTGAAGAAGACTTCGATCGCGGAATTTGCGAACGTGCTCAGAGGGGGAATTATTGCGATCAAGATTGAGGAAGGGGACACTTTAATCGCGGTCAGGCTTACATCCGGCCGCGACCAGGTGGTGCTGATCACTCGTGAGGGTATGAGCATCCGATTTTCGGAAGACGACGTCCGGCCAATGGGCCGTCCCGCCGTGGGCGTGCGGGGCATACGCCTGGAGGCGACCGATGCGGTGGTCGGGCTAGCGCTCGTAGCGCGTGACGCGACCCTGCTGGTGGCGGGAGAGAACGGTATCGGTAAGCGCACGCCCTTTGACATGGCGCTTGAGGATGGGCGGACCGAGCCGGTTTACCGGCTCCAGTCCCGGGGCGGGGTAGGCATCATCACGATGAAGGCCAACGAGAAAACCGGCGGCGTGGTGGGCGCTTTGACAGTGCGGGACAACGAGGAGATCATGCTGATCACCGAGGGCGGCCAGATGGTTCGCACGTTTGTGAAGGATATACGCGAAACGGGCCGCAACGCGCAGGGTGTGAAACTGATCGAGTTGGAGGGGAACGACAAGCTGCAGGCGATCGCGCCAGTCATCAGCGAACAGCAGGAGGACGCTGCCGGCGAAGTTCCTCAGGCCCCGGCAGCGAGTTGACCGGGCATCAGAGTCCGGGTGGGTGGTGCTGGTGCAGGATGCTGTCCAGCACACTGGTAACCTCGCTGGCCCGCGTGGCGACGGATTCGGTAGACTCGGCAAGGGAGGCAATATTTATCGGCAGTTCAGCGGCAAAATCCATGCCCGCGCGGTGGGCGAGGCGCCGGAAATAAGACTGGCTGACGGGGCACGTGCCTTCCGGTGGCGGCGGCGTCGACAGGGCCACGAGGGTGCCCTCCTTTTCGCCACGCTCCTTTAACCAGGATTCGATCCAGCGCTTTACGGAAAGAGGCGGCTCCTGGTTGTGAGTGTGGGCGAACACCACCAAATCCGCTCCCGCGGCGCTCGCAGCCGCTTCGCTGGCCGACGCTTTGTCTGCGAGCTTCTCGTAGGGCACCCAGCTCACTTCAAAGCCAAAACGGGCCCAGAAACGCTCCACCAGCCTGTCGCAGAATGCCACTGCTGTCTCGCGCGTCTCGGCGCACTCGTAAATAACGATCACCGACGAGGTTGACTTCATCTCAGCGTAGTGCTTAGGAACCCTCATGCTCTCGAGGGCGCCGATAAGAAACATCGGATTCCCGCCGTGAAAAGCAAGCGAAATTCCCGAAGCCGGGGTCGTGACCAGCGCGTATGCATGAAAGGGGCGGGGACGGCCTCGTCCCCATCTGGAGCTGCTATCATTTCAACCAACGCAGGGACGAGGCCGTCCCCGCCCCCTTCTGAGGCTTCATGCATACGCGCTGGGTCGTGACTTGTGGCCTCAGGGGGAAAGGCGCTCGATCAGCCACGAGTTGTTTGGTTGCCTCGTGTAGCGGAAGCGGTCGTGGAGCCGATTGGGACGGCCTTGCCAGAACTCGACTCTTTCCGGGACCAGCACGTATCCCCCCCAGTATGGGGGGCGGGGAACGTTTTCCCCAGGGTATTTCGCATCGTACTGGCGCCATTTGCCCTCGAGCTCCGCGCGGTCGGCAATGACTTGGCTTTGGTCCGAGGCCCAGGCGGCGATGCGGCTGCGTTGGGGGCGGCTCTTGAAGTAGGCATCTGATTCGGCGCCCGACACCCGATCGGCTGTGCCGGCGACGCAGACCTGCCTCTCCTGATCGGCCCAGTAGATCGTCAATGCCGCGTGGGGATTTCCCGCGAGTTCCATACCCTTGCGGCTGCTGTAATTGGTGTAGAAGACGAAACCGCGCTCGTCCAACGCCTTGAGCAGGACGACGCGGGTTGAGGGGCGCCCTTGCGGGTCAACCGTCGCGAGTGTCATGGCGTTAAGATCGACTTGGACGGCGCCGGCGGCTAAAAAGAGGCGCTTGTACCAGCGTACAAACAACCGGCGTACACGTCCGCCGGCGCGAGCGCCGGTGGCCTGGTCGAACCATTTCCTGAACTGGGTCAACGGATCGGGTTCCAGGTCGGCTCGCCTGAGCCCAGTCAAACTGTATTCTCTGCGCAGCTCGGAAAACGACATACCTTGATGCGGAATCTATAGGAGCAGCGCAGATTTGCGAATCCCTTTTTGGCCAACGCAAGGAGCCCCCTCCGCCGCTACTCCAATCATTCGGGCTCGGAACGTCCGCGCCTTGGCGAAAGCGGAGTTGGCTTAGCCGTTCGCATCCGGGGGCTGGTAATTACTGGCACAGTTAGGGATCTCGTGGCAGGGTCTCGGCAACCTTCATGAAAATCGCAATTGGGTCAGACCACGCGGGATTTGATTATAAAGAGAGAATTCGCGACCTGGTAGGGCAACTGGGCCATGAAGTGACGGACTTCGGCACGCATTCACGTACGCCGGTGGACTACCCCATATTCATCCGGCCCGTGGCAGAGGGTGTGGCGCGAGGGGAGTTTGAGCGAGGGATTGTGCTGGGCGGGTCGGGCAACGGTGAAGCTATGGTCGCCAATCGCGTCAAGGGGATTCGCTGCGCGGTCTGTTGGAACCTGGACACGGCGCGATTGGCCCGCCAGCACAACGATGCGAATGTGCTGTCGCTCGGGCAGCGGATGATGACGCCGGAGATGGCGTTGGACATTGTCCGACTTTGGCTGGAGACGGCTTTCGAGGGGGGGCGCCACTTGCGACGCATTCAAATGATCGATGCCGCGTAGTTCGGGCTAGGAGACGAATTTGGCCAGTTCGGCCTGACTGGCGGCCAGGACTTCCTTGTGAAGGGAATTGCCGTGGGCGTCCATGGTGACGACGGCAGGAAAGCTGACGACCTCGAATTCCCAGATCGCTTCGGGGGCGCCAAATTTCTCCATCAGATAGACATTGGGCACGCGTTTGATGCAGTCCGCCAGGACCTGCGCTGCCCCGCCGACAGCGTGCAGATAGACACAGCCGTATTGTTTGCAGGCTTCGAGAGTCTTTTCACCCATGCCGCCTTTGCCGATGACGCCGCGCAAGCCGAGGTCGCGAATCACTTGCCATTGATAAGGCTCCTCGCGAATTGAGGTCGTTGGGCCCGCAGCGACACATTTCCAATTTCCCTGGTCGTCTTTTATGACCACGGGACCGCAATGGTAGAGGACGCCGCCGCCGAGCCTGACGCCCGGTGGGAGTTGGCCGCCATCGTGCAGATATTTGTGGACGGCATCACGGCCCGTGAATAGGAGCCCCGTAATGGTGACCTCGTCGCCGACTTTGAGCGCGCGGACGGCAGCTTCGGAAATGGGAGTGGATAGAGGAATCATGGAGAAGTGGGGTGGTGAGGTCGTGCGGCAATAGAGTGATGGAGCGTTGGAGTAATGGTACAATGATAGAAGCGACCACGCCTGGTTTGCAGTGATCCATTATTCCAAAACTTCATCACGCCGGTTCTCAGTAAAGCCATTTGAGGATTTCGCCATCCGGGCCGACTTGGACGCCCTGGCGGCGGAAGGCCCAACACATGTAGCTGATGCTGACGAAATAGGAAGCCGGCAGGCGGTTCAGTACGCCGATTTTGGTGCCCAACAGGGTGGTCTTGCCGCCAAAGCCCATGGGGCCGATGCCGAGTTGGTTGGCCGTGCTGACGATATCCTGCTCGAGCCGGTCCAATTCCGGGCTTGGGTTTCGGTCGTTGAGCTTGCGCAGCAACTGGGCTTTGGAGAATTCATAGCCGGTGGCGCGGTCGCCGCCGATGCAGACGCCCAGAATCCCTGGTCCGCAGCCTTTGCCCTGGGCTTGCATAACAGCATCAAGCAATACGCGGCGGCAGCCGTCGAGGTCGCGATTGGCCTTAAGTTTCTCGTTGGGCAGGGAGTATTGGGCGCCGACGTTTTCGCACCCACCGCCTTTGAGCACCAGGCGCACGGTCGTTTCCGGCGAGCGGCGCTGGTGGAAATGAACGGTCGGAGAGCCGGGCCCAACGTTGGTGCCATCGTTCTTGCCGGTAATGGAATCGACGGAGTTTTGCCTCAAGTAACCTTTCCTGGTGGCGAGTTTGACTGCGTCACGGGCCGTGTCCTCGAAAGCGAGTTGGTCGAAATTTCCGGGGCATTCCACGTAGAACAGAATACTGCCGGTATCCTGGCAAACCGGTTGGGATTTGCTTTTTGCCAGGGCGATGTTCTGCTCGATGATCTGCATCGCGCTTTGCGCAATGGTTCCCTGTTTTTCGCGCTCGAGCGACCGCAGGATGGCCTGGTGGACGTCGTCCGGGATTTCAGCGGAGGTGCGGCGAATCAGTTCAAGCAAAGAATCTGGCAGCAGCTTCATTCTCAAAAAAAGCTAATAAGATGGAGAAGGTAAGTCAACCTTGAGGGCGCGAGTTTGATTGATTCTCAAAGGATGAAGGTTATACGCTTCGGAGCGTCTTTTGACAGTGATACGCATGAAACACTTCACGCATCTTCTCGCTGTGGTTGGCGGGCTTGCCGGTGGCGTCGCTTCCGGCGGCATCTATAACCTGAAGGTCGTCACCGACGCTTCGCCGGATTATTCCGACCTTCCGAGCATGATTCACAGCATTAGCGCGCGGTTTGCGACTGGCGAGGAGAAGTGCTGGGCGGTGTATTACTGGAACCATATCGCGCGGCGTCAGACGGCGCCGATGGAGCTGCATGGAATGGAGCTGACCGACCCGATCCGGCAGTTCAACGATTACGGTTACACGATGTGCAGCACGATCGCGGGGATCAACTGCGCCATCTGGCAGAACATGGGCCTGCGAACGAAGTTCTGGGATATTTCGCTGCATACTGTCCCCGAGGTGTTCTATGACGGGCGCTGGCACATGTATGACAACTCGATGTCCGCCCTCTACACGTTGTGCGACGGCAAGACGCTTGCCGGGGTGGAAGACATCGGGAAAACCGGGGCCTGCGCACTCTCGGGAGGCGAGTCCGAACGCGGGCACGTGGCCAAATACCACTGTCTCTATGGCACAGGCCCGGATGGATTCCTGACGGGAGCGGATACCCAGCGTTCGCTTGATGAAGAGTCGCGTTGTTTCAATCCTAACGCACTCAAATATCGTTCTTACTATTTCAACTGGGACTATGGCCACCGTTACATTCTAAACATCCGTCCAAGCGAGAGCTACACGCGTTACTATCAAAGGATAGGTGACACACCGGATTTCTACGTGCCAAACCACGGCAAGGACCCCGACGACCGCTACAAACTGCGCGGGAACGGCCTGTGGCGCTTCACCCCTAACCTGACCAAACCGGAGACGCTGCGCATGGCGGTCGATGCACGAAATATGAGCGCCGGCCCGGACGGTTTGAGGCCCGCTCAGGCAGGACAACCGGCTGAAGTGATCTTCAAAGTCCAGGGCGCTAACGTTATTACGAGCCAGAAGATCGCCGGCAAGCTCACGCGACGCAGCAAGGATGACTCGGCGGATCTGGCCATCAGCACCAACAACGGCCAGACCTGGTCCGAAGTCTGGAAACCGGACCAAAGCGGTGAATTGCCGGTCTCAGCCAGAATCCTCGAGCCGGTAAACGGCGCCTACGAAGTCCTCGTTAAGGTCAGGTTGAGGTCTGACGATCCCGCGGGAATCACTCTGCACAGCCTCGAAATCGAAACAACTACAATGTTGAACGCGAAGACCCAGCCGAAGCTTAACCTCGGGAAGAACAGGATTTACGTGGGAGCCGGGCCGCAGACGGACTCGATCGTGTTCTGGCCGGACCTGCAGGGCCAGAAGTACAAGGAGCAAATCGCGGAGGAACGGAACATCGCGTCTTCTCCGAAGCACATCGGCTACCAGGGGGTGGTTTATCCCGCCAAGGCCCGGGAAGACGCCTGGCTGGTTTACCGGCTCCAGGCACCCCGTGAGATCCGGCAAGTCACTTTCGGCGGCAGGTTCTACAATCGCGCTCCGAAGAGCCACATCGACATGCTCTGTTCGCTGGACGGCGGGACAACTTGGAGTAATCAATGGTCCTTGCGGCGCACCAGCCAGCCGTGGGATGTCATTCACTATGAAACGGTCAACATTCCGGCTGGGCACACATCCGTACTCGTCAAATACTTGATGAATACCACCGAGGCTTCCCCGGCCGGGTGCAGCATCTACGCGGTGCGGATGGAGGCGGACTACACGCCGCCGGATGCCTCCTTCGAGCCACTGCAGGTGACCTTCAACTGGTCCGAGCCACAGCTGGACCGCTCTCTGGTCGAACGCAGTCATACTCAGACGATTCGGGCGTTGCCCTTCAAGTACGACCTCGACGTTGGCGGTGCCGATCATCCAATCGTCAACTGGCTTCGGGTAAGCCAGGCGGGGGCTGCGGCGGAGCTGAAAGACGGTTACGTGGATGGGAAGGACGCCGGCGGAACGAAGTTCATCGGCAAGTGGCTCACCCTCGGCAGAAATCTCGCTTTGGGCAAGAGCTATGCGTTATCCCGGCCGTCGCGTGACAACTGGGGCGCCGGAGACGACGGCAAAAAGCTGACCAGCGGCGCCGGCGGGCCGTCGTATGCCGGCGGAACCTCCTATCGCTCCGGCGCGTTATGGATGCAGAACGAGAACCCGGAGGTAACAGTAGACCTGGGCGCCGTCACGCGCTGTGCCAGTTTCGGTCTGAGCCTGCACGGTTATCCCTGGTGGGATGCGCTCAAAGGCGAGGTGCAGGACAAAGTCGAAGTGCTGACCTCAGAGGACGGAAAGGAATACACGTCACAGGGTCTTCTGAAGACCGACCTGCGCTGGGTCGATCTGCCGGTCAACTTCATGTGGCCGGACGACGAAACGATGACCAGCGCGATGTTCCGCTGCCTGCCTGTCCGAGCGGTGCCTGCGCGATACGTGAGGTTCCAGATCGCGAATAAGCGGATCGTGGACTGCGCTGGCATTGAAGTGCTCGATACCGTTAAATCCGAGCCTTTTGATTTGCGCGTCGCCCTGCCTGATGAAGCGGGGCCGGTGGTGAGCCTCGTGCCCGAGGATGACGGCGGAGAACGGGAAGGATCAAAAGTTAAAACGTTGAAACGTTAAAGCGTGGGAGCGTGGGAAGATGGAAGAGACTAACACCATGTCAGAGAAGACGAGCTTTCACATGAGCCCCGAGGAGTTCCGGAAATGGGGCCATGCGGTGGTAGACTGGGTGGCGGATTACCAGGGCCGGGTGGAAGGCCTGCCCGTGCTGTCGAGGATGAAGCCGGGTGGATTGCGGTCGCTGCTGCCCGCGGAGCCGCCGCAGCACGGGGAATCGTTCGCGACCATCTTGGCCGACCTTGACCGGCTGATTTTGCCGGGCATCACGCATTGGCAGTCGCCAAATTTCTTCGCCTTTTTTCCGGCAAACAATTCCGGGCCATCGATACTGGGTGAACTGCTTTCGGCTGGGCTGGGGGTGCAGGGCATGCTTTGGGCGACGAGCCCGGCATGCACGGAACTCGAGACGCATGTGCTGGATTGGATGGCCGACATGCTGGGCCTGCCGCCGCAGTTTAAATCGCATAGCGCAGGAGGCGGAGTCATTCAGGACTCCGCTTCGAGCGCAGTGTTATGCGCGTTGCTGGCGGCGCGGGAACGGGCGACGGGTTTCAGGAGCAACGAACAAGGCTGCGACGGCAGGCTCATAGCCTACACCTCGCCCCACGCGCATTCCTCGGTCGAAAAAGCGGTCAAGGTGGTCGGATTGGGCAGCGCTAACTTAAGAATGCTGGAAGTGGATCGGGACGCGGCGATAAAGCCCGACTCCCTGCGCCGGCAGATGGAGTCGGATGTTGCGAGGGGACTGAAACCGTGTTTTGTTTCGGCAACCGCGGGCACGACATCGTCGAATGCTTTCGATCCCTTAAGGGAAATAGCCAGTGTGTGCCGAGACCATAACGTGTGGTTGCACGTGGATGGCGCGATGTGCGGCACAGCCGCGCTCTGCCCGGAGTACCGTTTTATCCATGACGGGCTGGAGTTGGTGGACTCTTACGCGTTCAATCCGCACAAATGGATGTTCACGAACTTTGATTGCGACTGTTTTTACGTGGCGGACCGCGCAACGCTCATTAGAACCCTCAGCGTGCTGCCGGAGTATCTGCGAAACAAGGCGACGGAATCGGGCGCCGTGATTGACTACCGGGACTGGCAGGTGCCGTTAGGGCGGCGGTTTCGGGCGCTGAAGTTGTGGTTTGTGATCCGCCATTACGGCATCGAGGGCCTGCAATTCCACATCCGACGACATGTGCAGCTCGCCCAGGAGTTCGCCCGCTGGGTGAGGGAATCCCCAGACTTCGTACTGGCGGCCCCCGCGCCTTTGAACCTGGTTTGCTTCGCCCATAAAGCCGGCAATGATTTCAATCGGAACCTGCTGGAACGGCTGAACCACACCGGCAAGGTCTATCTGACCCACACGGTCCTGAATGGTCGCTTCACCTTGCGGTTTTGCGTCGGCCAAACCTGGACAGAGACGGAACATGTCCGGCGCGCCTGGGAACTTATCCTCGAAGAAGCGCGCCGGAAATGAGCTACTCGCCTAATTCGGACTCCACAATGCGACCGTTTCCTGGTCCTTGATGTAGATGCCGCTGCCTGCGAGCACCGGGTGAGCGTAGGTCTCGTTCGGACTCTCCGCCACTTTATAGCTGGCCAACTCTTTGAACGCTTTGTCGCTTGGTTCGAAGACGGTGAGCCGGCCCCCGGGCGTGAGCGCGACGAGAGACGACCCGGTGTCAACGATGGAGCCGAAGTCCTTTCCACCCAGGTTGGAGGTCCATAGGGTTTTTCCCGTCTGCGCATCCAGGCAAAAGAGATCGCCCTTTTGTGAAAGCCCGTAAAGCTGTCCGCTCTTCAGTACCGGGGTGTTGAACTGGACCGCATTGTCCTGGTTGCTCCATAGGTCGGTGGCCGTAAAGCCGTCGCCGCTCTTCTCGATCTTTACGGCTTTAGTTCCTCTACCGCTGCCCGCGAAAATGACGTTCTGGCCGTCGACGATCGGCGTCGCGGCGTTATACGCGCGTCCCTGGACTGCAAACGGAACCTCCCAGAGCAATTTGCCGTCGGTAATGCCCAGGCCGATGATCCGTTTTGCGGTCATCGCTACGAGCATTTTGGTCCCTCCAACAGTCAGGAGAGTTGGCGAAGAGTATGCCGTACCGTCCGCGGTCCATTTCCATTTCTCGATTCCGGAGCTCAGGTCGTAGGCGAAAATGCCGCCTTTGTCCTCACTGCCGAGCTGAGCGATGCAGAGCCCATCGGTGATAAGAGGAGATGCGGAGGTGAAGAACCGCGGCCAGGTGCCGGCAAGATCGTCTTTCCGCCAAACGAGCTTGCCGTTTGCGGCATCGAAGCATGACAAAATCCCGCGTGCGCCGTAGGTGACGACTTTGCCCGCAGCCACGGCGGGCGAACTCCGCGGACCCGGATGGCGCCCCATGGGTTCCGCGGCAGCCTGGGATTCGTATTTTTCACGCCAGACCTCTTTGCCGGTGGCGGCATCCAGGCAGGCGAGTAACTCGTCGGCGTCCTGCCGTGCGAAGGCGTAGACCTTGCCGTCCACCACGGCGGGCGAGGCGTCGCCCTTGCCCACAGTCACTCTCCACTTTTCGTTCAGTTTCAGAGGCCAGGTTTTGGGCGCGTCGAATCCGCTTGCCTTGTCGTCGCGGTTTGGCCCGCGCCATTGAGGCCAATCCTGGGCGGAGTAGCAGGTGCCGAGAGTGGTCGCGAGGCCGGCCAGCACCAGCAGCGCAGTGTGATTTGCACGTTTCATGGCAGTTTCCTTTCGGTTATCGATGATTCTTCGCGCTTGGATATTTGTAGTTAGACCTTAGGGCGGGAAAGCGCAAGCGGAAAGCGCAGGGATGACGGCTTGGACTGGGAGGCCGGCGAGCCTAGGGCGGTCGTGCCGCTCAGCGCAAGCAAGCGGCGGTACTTTCGATCCCCAGGACGTACTTTGAGCAGCGGGCGACTCGAAAGGGAAAATAGTTTGTTACTGAGGAAGCGTATTCGGCGTACTGTGGTGTGAATTTGACCTCGATGACCAACAGCGAACCCAAAGGGGCTGGGCAGGTTTTCGGGCTTGATCGCGGAGACGCGAAGCGCAATTCGGAGTCGACCGTAAGGCGAAAATGGCCGTCGGCGCTGACAAAATAACGGCGGTGGTAGCGGTTGAAGAGGGAAGGCTGCAGGAACGTAAGCGCGGCCCAGTAAATCAGGCAGTCGAGCGCAGGTGAACGCCGCCTCGAGCACCGCGGCGGCGCCATCGCCATTGAGGATGAACGACGGCAGGGGATGCGTGACCTTGCCACTCAGGAGTCCGCGTTTCAGCTTGCGCTCGAGCATCGGGTTGAGGATGGATCCATTCCGATCGCCGTACCAACGCACTCGGGTCTTGAGGCGGTTCGGCGCGCCGTTGACGTGGTCGTGGTAGTCGCTAAGAGCGGGAGAATCCAGATATAGATTGTTCACCGTTCGCTCCGGATAGGCCTCGCGGAATGCGGCGGGGTGGCGGCGCACGAGAATGAGGGCTTGCTCCAGCGGCACGCCCGGAAGGGTGAACTTTCGTTCGTAACGGGCGTTGGGGAGCGATGCGTTCATGGCCGGAACCATGCCTCACGCACCAAAACCGCGATCGTCCACGCAACTGATTCTTACGGCGGGGCTCAGTCCTCGCAGCTTGTCCGCAAAAAGCTCCAGCTCGCTGACGCCTTTGAAATCGACCAGGAACGCGGCTTCGATGGAGTCAGGTGTCCGATCCAGCCGCTTGAGGCTCGCGGAAGCGCCGACCGCCGCCAGTGCCTGCACAATTTGGTTGGCGCCCAGGTTGGCGGAGGCCGGGCTTGCCACCGTGAGAAACAGATTCGGCTGGCCAGGGTTCTTGTAAAGGAAACTCCGGATGACGATCAGCCCCAGGATAATGAAGAACGCGACGAGTGTGATGACGGGTTGGCCGGCCCCCAGACCCAGTCCGGCGCTGATGGCCAGAAAAAGAAACACCAACTCTTCGGGCTCTTTGATAGCGGCTCGGAAGCGGACGATGGAAAGTGCGCCTACCAGGCCCAGGGAGAGCGCAAGCGATGAGCGCACAATGCTGATGATTAAGGTGGTGGTGACGATGAGCACCAGGAAGTTGCGCGCAAAGGACCGGCGGTTGGAGAGAGAATGGCCGAACCGGATGTAAACCTGCCCGAGAATGAGACCGAGCAGCGCCGCGAGAGCCAGGCTGATCACCAGTTTTGGCAGCGATGCGACCGTGGCCGGGTTCCAGAATAATTCACGGAGGGATTCTTCAAGTTGCATGTCAATGATTCGAGTCAGTCGATTTCAAACAAGTTGGTGCGGATATATCTGATGATAAAAGGGTGTGATTGCGATGACTCAGGCTCGGCGGATAGGGAGCCCATCAACAGCGAGAGGTGGACTGAACCCGCCCAGCAAGAAAAGCCCGCTGAGGGCCACCACCGCAGCCGGGGGACTGCGGTGGACTCGTCCCGGCGACCTCAGCGGGCTGCTTGCGGGGAAGAAACGC
>DATDCV010000138.1:0-11879 GCA_036524155.1 Verrucomicrobiia bacterium | reverse complement strand
CCGGCCGCCCCTTTCCCGGTCACCGCGCTCCGAAACCCGGCCGGCGTCTTGCCCTCACCGGTCTCCCCGAAATCAAACGTTTTTTCCGCTGCCACCACCGGCAGCGCTGCCAGTGCCAGCACTCCGTAGAAGAATTTCCGCATCGGTTCGGAGCCTATCACATTGCGCCCACTGCTGTCGATTCGTGCCTCTCCCGGGGTTTTACGGCGGCGATCCCAGGTGGTTGAGGGCAGCCTGAACAATCAGGTCCGGAGCCAGCGCGCGGAGGCATTCGAGGCGCTTGAAGTAATGGCACCGCGACTTGAGGCAAGGGGAGCACGGGAGGTCCAACTGGAGCACGGAGTCGAGCTGGCCGTAGGGACCGGTGCGGCGGGGTTCAGTCGGGCCGAAGATAGCGACCAGGGGCTTGTGTAGCGCCGCCGCGATGTGCATCGGGCCCGTATCGTTCGAGATCATCAGGTCGCAACGGCGAATCCATTCCACCATTTCCGGCAGGGAGGTTCTGCCGGTGAGATCGAGCGAGCGGGATACAACCTCCTTCGTCAGGGCGAGTCCGAGGGGTTGTTCCTCCCGTGAGCCGAGGATCGCGAAGCGGAGACGGGGGTCCCTGGCGGCGAGTTGGCGCAGGACCTGGCCGAATGAGTCGATGGGGTACCGTTTGTTGGGCCAGCGGGCGCCCGGCTGAACAACGATCCAGCGGTCGCCGTTGGCCGGGCATTTTTCGCGCAGCGCCCCGGCAATTTCGGGCCGTGGGCGGAGCCACTCAACATCCTTGGCAATCGGGACCCGGAGGTGGCGCAACACCTCGAGGTACCAGTCGGCGGCATGAGTGAGGAAAGAGGGCCGCCGGACAATGAGATCATAAAAGCCGCGCGCCAATTCGCGGTGGTCGTCAAGGCCGACGGTAAGGCGGCCGTTGGCGAGCCAGGCAAAGGAGGCGCTTCGGGCAAGGCCTTGCAGATCGATGACCCAGTCAAAGCGCTGGGCGCGGACCCAGAGCACGCTGCGCCAAAGCTCGCCCCAGTTGAGCGGGGAAGCCCAGCGCCGGCGATGGAAGAGGACGAGGCCGGCAAGGTCGGGGTCGTCTTCCAACAACGGGGCGAGGCCGGTTTCGATCCACCAGTAGATCCGGCTGCCCGGAAGGTGGCGCTTGAGGGAGCGCAAGACCGGCAGAGCCTGGACGACGTCGCCAAGCGAGCTGGGTTTCAGAATGAGGATTTTCAAGGACGGCCTGGGCGATTTAGAACTCGCAGCGGAGGCGTGCGGCAGCGCCGCAACCGAAGGTTGGCGTGGCGAAAGAGCAGACCACTACCACCCGGCTGAAAGCCGGACCTTTCACTTTCCGAACGCGAGCCGTTCGGCGAGCCGCGGGGGCAGCCCGGCTTCCAGGATCTTCTTCTGGGCGGCGGCGATGTCGTACTCGACGCGCCGCAGCTCGATGGTGCCCTCGTCAACATCGTACGCGACGTAGGCGGCTTTCGGGTTATTGTCCCGGGGCTGCCCGATGGCGCCGACATTGACGAAGTATTTCTTTCCCGCCTCGACCTTGAATTTCGAGTAAGTGCCGCCGCGCACCATGCTGTCGCGGATGAACGCGACGGGCACGTGGGTGTGGCCAAAGAAACAAACGGAGGTGTTTTGGTAGGTGAAGCTGGCAGCGGCCGCGAGCTTGTCGAACACATAGCCCCAGCGTTGGGGACCGTCCAAGGTCGCGTGCACAATGGTGAAATTGGTCACCATGCGGACGTACTTGAGGTCCCGGAGCCAACTCTTGTCCTCGGGCGATAATTGCTTCCGGGTCCAGTTGACGGCCTCGGCGGCGGCGGGGTTAAACCCATCGAGAGGGCCATCGGTTGAGCAGTATTCGTCATGGTTCCCCTTGACGCAGGGGATGTTCATGCGGCGGACGATCTCGAGGCATTCCCGGGGATTGGCATTGTAGCCGACGATGTCACCGAGGCATGCAAAATGAGTACACTTCTGTTGTTTGATGTCTTCGAGGACCACCTTGAAGGCATCGAGGTTGGAGTGGATGTCGGCAATTATGGCAAACTTCATGTCAGCTTACGATTTCAAAACCGCGGAACTCGTTTGTCGGTTCGGTCCACGTGACCCTTTCGCCGCGAATAAAATGGTCGAGGCCGGAATCGCGAATGGCCTGCCGGAAAGCCTCCAGCTCAGGTTTCTCGCCTTCGGCCAGCAATGAGACGCTGCCGTCCGGCAGGTTGCGAACGGCGCCCGTGACCTCGAAGCCAGCCGCGGTCGATCTTACGGTATACCGAAAGCCCACGCCCTGCACATTGCCAGTATACAGAATCTGCATCCGCCTGCGATTCACAAAACCGTTGCTAATCAGCCAGAGAAAGCAAGCCCGGGGGAGCAATCCGCCGCCCCGCGCGGTCCCAATCCGAGAGATAAAGCCACACAAGGCACCGTGGCGCAATTGAAAACTTTGGTTTTCTAGTGGAAAATACAGAAGATTTGGCCGATATTTGAGCAGCGGTGACGGGGGTGCGGTCAAAATTGCGTAACGAACAAAACCGGGCGCGTAGCGAAGATGAGAAGACCAATTGAAGATGAGTTCACGGAATTGCCGATTTCGCGGCAGCGAAAGTATCAATTGCGCATGCAGCGGGAAGGGCGTTGCACGGAGTGCGGTGGGCCCGCGGCCCAGGGTTCGCGGTGCCTGAAGCACCTGGTGAAAGCCCGGGAGCGGCAGCGCAAGAAGCGCGGCCTCAAACGCCGCTACTACAATACTCTAAGCTACCGGCTGGAGGCGCTGACTCACGCATAATCCGGCCTGCCTCCGCGGTTACGGGCTCCCGTCCACCGAGGCGAGCACAGCGGCCATGGCCAGCGCGGTCTGAGCGGCCTCCGCCCCACGATTGTGGCGGCGGTCCAGGCAGCGGACCTTGGCTTGGGCGTGGTTCTCGAGCAGCAGCACCTCGTGGATAAGCGGCACCTCGTACCGCAACTGAATCCTCATCAGCGCGGAGCTCACGGCCTCGCCGATGTGCGCCGCATGCACGGTTTCGCCCCGTAAAATTACCCCAAGGCAAATGATGGCAAACCCGGCTGGGGCCGGCGGGGAACCGCCGGCGCCCTCGCGGTGAAGTCGTGCGATGCGCGAGGCGACCAGCGGAATTTCATACGCACCCGGGACGCGAACGACGCGGGCGACGCCGCCGGCGCGTCTGAGCACGGCGGTGGCGGCGCGCACCATGGAATCGACATAACGCCGATTGTACTCGGAAGCGACGATGACGAACGTGGCTTTCCGGGCGCGGCGTGATCGGCGCTGAACGGGCGTCAGCATAAGCTCTGTCGGTCGCTTGGGTTCCGGGCCTTCATAACAGGTGGCCGAGTTTGTCGCGCTTGGTCTGCAGATAGCGGGCGTTGTGCGGGTTGGGTTTAATCTTGATGGGGAGCTGCTGGGTGATCCTCAGGCCGTAGCCTTCGAGACCGACAACTTTTCGAGGATTGTTCGTCAGCAGCCGAATCGTCTTCAGGCCGAGGTCGGCGAGGATTTGCGCGCCGAGCCCATATTCGCGCAGGTCCATGTCAAACCCGAGCTTTTCGTTGGCCTCGACGGTGTCGTAGCCTTGCTCCTGGAGTTTGTAGGCCTTGATCTTGGAGGCAAGCCCGATGCCGCGGCCCTCCTGGCGCATATAAACGAGCACCCCGCAACCGGCTTCGGCGATCTGCCGCATCGCCTGGTGCAGTTGGGGCCCGCAGTCGCAACGATGCGAGCCAAATACGTCTCCCGTCAAACACTCGCTGTGAACCCGCACCAGGACGTTGTTTTTCCCCGCCACGGCGCCGCTGACCAGCGCCAGGTGATGCTGGTTATCCAGCCTGGACTTGTACAGGTGGAGCGTAAAATCTCCATATTCGGTGGGCAGGCGGACGACTTCGACTTTCTCGACGAGTTTTTCGCGGGTGCGCCGGAATTGGATCAGGTCGGCGATGGTGCAGATTTTGAGGCGGTGGGTTTTGGCGAAGCGGAGCAGTTCCGGGAGGCGCGCCATTGAGCCGTCGTCGCTCATTATCTCGCAGATGACCCCGATGGGCCGCGCGGCGGCGAGCCGGGCGAGATCCACCGCAGCCTCCGTATGACCGGCGCGCTGCAAGACGCCGCCGGGCTGGGCGCGCAGGGGGAAGACATGGCCAGGCTGCGCCAGGTCCTCCGGGACGGCGGTAGGGTCCGCCATCACGCGGATGGTTTCGGCCCGGTCAGCGGCGCTGATGCCGGTGGTGATGCCCCGGGCGGCATCCACGCTGATTTGAAAGTCCGTTTTGAAGGTCTCACGGTTTTGGCGCACCATGCGCTCGATACCGAGTTGCTGGAGCCGTTCGGAGGTCGTCGGAACACAAATCAACCCGCGGCCGTATTTGGCCATGAAATTCACCGCCGCCGGGGTGACGAACTGCCCGGCCATGATGAGGTCCCCTTCATTCTCGCGGTCCGCGTCATCCACCACGATCACCATCCTGCCCTGCTTCAGGTCGGTGACCACTGCGTCGATGGAATCGAATTTCTGAGCCATAACCGATTGGAACAGTAGCGTTTCAGGTGAAGGTTGCCCATACAATAAATCAGATTCCGCAATTCCACGCTTGACGGGGCCGGGGCGGCTCGTTAGCTTCTACAGCCGATGTCAGAAAACAATCGACAAGTCGCTCTGCTGGTCGTCGTCGTAGGTGGCGGCGCCGTTGGCGCTTGTCGAAGGTGAAATATATTTCGACAAGAACCCACGGCTGGAGGCAGTCGTGGGTTTTTTTATGGGCCTGCGGCTGTCGCAGCCACAACCGCAAGAAAACATGAATAAGACAACCGAAGCTACCAAGAAGAAACCGGCCGAGCCATCGGTGGAACTGGGCCCCACCATGTCCGGCAGCCAAATCCTCGTCGCTTGTTTGGAGCGGGAAGGAGTGGATACGATTTTCGCGTATCCCGGGGGCGCCAGCATGGAGATCCACCAGGCGCTGACGCGATCGAAGATCCGGACGGTGCTGCCGCGGCATGAACAGGGGGGCGCGTTCGCCGCGGGCGGCTATGCCCGGGCGACGGGGCGGGCAGGGGTGTGCATGGCCACCAGCGGCCCGGGAGCCACCAACCTGGTGACCGGCATCGCCGACGCCTACATGGACTCGGTGCCGCTCATCGCGATTACGGGCCAGGTGGCCCAGGCGATGATTGGCAAAGGCGCTTTCCAGGAGACGGATATCTACGGCATGACGCTGCCGGTGGTGAAGCACAGCTATCTCATCACCGATATCAATGATATTCCGCGCATCATCAAAGAGGCCTTCCTGATCGCCCAAACCGGCCGCCCGGGTCCGGTGCTAATCGATATCCCGAAGAATGTTCAGCAAGCCCGGACGCAACCGGTGTTCCCGAGCGAGGTGAAGGTGCGCGGTTATAATCCGGATCAGCGTGCCAGCGACCTCGAGTTGAACGAGATCGTCGGCCTCATTGAAAAATCCGAACGGCCGGTGCTCTACATCGGCGGGGGCATTATCACCGGGAATGCCAGTGAAGAACTGCGGCGTTTCGTGGAGTTGACTCAGATTCCGGTGGCTTCGACCCTGATGGGCTGCGGCGCGTTTCCCGAGACGCATCCCCTGTCGTTGCGCTGGCTGGGCATGCACGGCGCCGCCTATGCCAACTGGGCGGTGAACGGCGAGTTCGAACCGCGCAAGAACCCAGCCGACCGGCTCAAGCTCCTCACGCCGGGAGCGGACCTGTTGCTGGCTTTCGGAGTGCGCTTCGACGACCGGGTTACCGGCAAGGTGGACCAGTTCTGCTCGGGGGGAACCATCGTGCACATTGATATCGACGCGTCGGAGATCAACAAGAACAAGCCGGCGCACTTGCCGGTGGTGAGCGACATCAAGTATGCGCTGGCGCGGCTGAATGAAATGCTCAGCAAGCGTCCGCCGGCCAAGCAGTTTCTGGCGTGGCATAAGCAGATCGAAGTGTGGAAGAAACGGGCGCCGTTTGGCTACAACGTCACCGAGGAAGTGATGAAATCGCAGCACATGCGGGATCACCTGAAGGGACGGGAAAGCGAGGTTATTTTGCCCCAAATGGCGATTGAGGCGCTTTACGAACTGAGCCGGGGCGAGGCGATCATCACGACCGGGGTGGGCCAGCACCAGATGTGGACCGGGCAGTTCTACCGGTTTGAGCGTCCGCGCCAGTTCTTGACCAGCGCGGGCCTGGGCGCGATGGGCTACGGGTATCCGGCGGCGCTTGGCGCCAAGGTCGCCTTCCCCGACAAACAGGTGGTGGACATTGACGGCGACGGTTCATTCCTGATGAACGTGCAGGAACTGGCGACCGCGCACATCGAGAAGATCGCCGCCAAGGTGATCATCCTCAACAACCAGCACCTGGGGATGGTGATGCAGTGGGAAGACCGGTTCTACGCGGGGAATCGCGGCAATACCTACCTGGGCGACCCCAATAATCGCAAAGAAATCTACCCGGACTACGTCGCCGTCTGCACCAGCTTCAACGTGAAGTGCGAGCGAGTGATGTACAAGAAAGACCTGCGCGCCGCCATCCAGCGGATGCTGGAGGCCGACGAACCCTACGTGCTGGACGTCATCGTCCCCTACACTGAGCACGTGCTGCCGTTCATTCCGGCTGGCCGCACGGTGGCCGATATGATCTGGCAGTCGTAAGTCTGGGTTGGGATCGCCTGGTTGGTGGCTGAACGGAGACCGGCCGGCCGCCGGTCCTGCGGAGCGGATACGGCTTACGCCGCATGCGCCGCGATTCCGATATCCGCGGACAATTTGTCCGCCACCGCAGGGCGGACCCACCGAACCAGAGCCAGGAAGTTCACCAGGGTGGGCGCGTCCGGCCGCGCCTTGAACATGTTCCGGAGGCTTTTGACTACCTTTTGGTAGGTGCGGGCGTATTTTTCGTGGAGCAGACGGGTCAGGTAGACTTCCATCACCGTGCGCGCGATGGGATCGGTCTTGCCGTTCGGCAGATAGGGAAACTGGCAAAAAATCCGGATGAGAGACAACGGATCGGTTTCCGTGAGCACGAGCCAGCTCTCGCGGATTTCCTCGGCATCGTACTTGGCGTTGAGGCGGTCTCGAATGGCCGCGGCGACCGTCGAGGTGTCGGTCCGCCGGGCAATGAGGTCCTTGACTCGGGCCCAGGCCATCCGGCGATCGACTTCAGGCGGGACGGCGATCTGGGCCTTTGAGTCCTCGGCGAGACTGGCGAGCCCCAGTTGCTCCGCCACCGTCTTGCCCAGGGCTTCCGCTTCCGATTTGCGGAGCCGGTCGGAATGCAGGATGGCCCTGAGGACCAACCGCTGCCTTTCGGGGGGCAGCAGCCGCACCAGAGGCGCGACGGCTTCGGGAGAAGGCGTTCGGGGGGCCGAGGTCAGCAGGTGCCGCACGAATTCGAGGCTGGTCTGCTCGGGGTCGCGGTTCAAGGGCGTCCGGAGGCGCAACACGTACTTGAGCGTTCTGCCGGCGCCCCCCGTTTTGCCGAGGTTGTTGATCACCATCAGCCGGTGGTCCGGGTTGATGACCAGGGCCAGCAAGGCCTCCGCTTGTTCAATAAGCCTGGGCTCGAACACGTCCGCCGCGCCGGCCAGGGCGAGTTGCTCGACGAGCGCGGGCAACCGCTGGGCGAACATCACATCGACCGCCTCGGTGTTCTGATGTTCGTAATAATAAAGCAGCTCGATCAGGAACGACAGTCTCTGAAATGCGAACCGCTGGTGGCGGGCGGGCTCGGCGCCGCTGCGGCTGCAGCTAACTCGCTGGTGCAGCTTGAGCAGTTCCTGGCGCTTGGTGGGGACCAGTCCCGGGTTTTGCTCAAACACCGCAGCGAAGTCGTTCCGGAAGGCTAACACGATCTCCTCGGGTTTGGGCCGGGGGTTGAGCTTCGGGTCCGTAGTGACGTCGTTGAAGAAGACCAGCGCCTCGGGGCCGAATTCCCTCAGCACGCGCTCGCGGGGGATAAGACCCTTGAGGTAACAGCGGTTGGCCCGGACAAAACGCGGGGAGAAGAACTCCTCCGGATGCGAAAGCAGCGCGGGCAGCAGATCGGACTCGAACGGGGTTTCCAGTTGGAGCAGTTCCTGGACCAGGGGTTCTATGGCCGCGTGCAGCTTGCGCCGGGTCTGTTCGAGTGTCTGGAGCACCGCCGGTTGCGGCAGCGGGGCATCGGCGGTCCCCTTGATGAGCGCGGCGAGATATTGGCTGAGGTTGGTGTTGTGCTCCATGAGCTTCGAGACGATGACCCCCACGTCGTTGAGCGGCAGTTTGCTCACCAACCCGGTCAACAGCAACACCAGCTCGCCGTGCGATTTTTGCCGGTGCTCTATGGCTCGCTCCAGCAACTCCCGCAACAGCTTGTTTTCCTTCTCCAAACCGGCCTTGGCCGATTCCAGTTGCTCGACCCTGGCACTCAGTTCATGCCAACCTTGCTGGACTTCCTGCAGGGAAGCCGATTCTGCTGGCGCGCTCGCTTGCTCGGTCATGGAATCATCAAACCGGTTCAGTCCCCCAGTAGTTTCTTCAAGGCGTCCCGGGCCCGAGTCTCCCGCGCCTGGTCACGCGCCGGTGGCACGAACTCGCGCCGCACCATTTCAAAGTACTCGCAGTAATTGGCCAGGTGCTTTTCGGCGACAGGGTCGGCCCGTCCATCGCGGCACTGTTGCGCTACCCGGGCATCGTAGCTGACGCAGTTCAGGCACACTTTCAGGTCCGAGCCGCATTGATGGCAGGTTTCCGATCTCCCCGGCATGCCGGGGAGCTTGTACTCGGAACCACATTTCCAGCAGTGTCGTGTCAACGCCATGGCTTGATCTTAGCGGATTCTCACCCGATTGCCAGCCGAACCTTTGGCCTTCATGGCTCCTTACCTGGCCGGGACGCTCCGAGAGGCACCTCAAAGGAGCCACTCTGACAGTCCGTCCACCGAAATGCTTCGTCCTTTTCGGGCGGACCAAAGAGCCTCGACAAGACCCGCGGTTTGACAACTCCCCAACGCTGCAGTGCGTGGATCAGCGACTCTTTGCGCGTCTGCTGTCGGACTTGCAGTTTCAAGGTCCATATCCTGGTATCAGGGGGCAGCGGAACCGCGTAGTTTGTGCGCGAAAACACAACCATTTGTTCGGGCTGCAGGAAAATTGTGTGGCGCGTATCCGCCGTGTAGTTTGTCCATCCGCCCGCATTTTCCACTTCGCACCGGTAACGCAACGGCACTGCGATTGATACATTTCCACGGTTGGTGAGGGTGATGTAAGCGAGAAGGTCGCCCGTCCGTCGGGCATAACTGGCCACCCCCATCGACACCGCGATTGTGCTCGCTCGCAGCCCGAAAATACTCACCGCTAGCAAGATCGACAGGGCGACCACTAAACTCCCGACGAGCAAAAGACTACGCAGCCGCATAACGACGCTCATCACGTGCGGCAGGGCAATGACGGCCTTTAGGAAACAGACACGGAATCCCGTCGTCCAGTGCGTGCGTCGGGTTGGGCCAGGGATCATTCACCTTTGTTGACCTTGACGTTGGGAGGGATCCGCACCTGGTCCAGGTTAACACGTCCGCCTGTCCAGAAATGCACTACCAGCACGTAATTGGTGTGGTCCCTGGCCACGGCTTGGACCGCCGCCAGGGAATTGGTGGCCGGCTCCATAAGCCTGTGCATCTCCAGCCAGGCTTTGGGAGCGGAGTATAGTTTCCAGTCGCAATGGTTACCGGTCGTTGCCCACGGCGACTTGGCTTCGCCGATGCCATCGTGGAGCACCAACTGGTGCTCGTCCGCCACCGGGATATGAGAGTAGGCTTCGAGAAAGCCTGTGAAATCCTGCGCCGTTCCGCAGAAGAAAAAAACAGCCTCAGAATTGACATCGTAACCGGCAATACGGTTCGTTGCGTTCACGAGACCCTCGAACCCGTTCGGAAATACCACATACCCAGGCAGGCTGACTATCTTGTTGGTGAAGAAATCATGGCCGAGCCCAGCCGCATTCTGCATTCCAAGCAATACTGAGGCCGTAACCACTGCGACATTCGCGAACTGCTTTAAGGTGACTTTCACGGTGACTGTCTGATGCTGGCCCGCATGTCCGCCCACGCGGCCAATGTGCCGGCAACCACGAGCGGACACGCAAGAACGCCCATCGTATTGATTAGACCAACAGGCGGCCTGGCCGTGCCGCCTAATGCAAGAGCAATGTATTCGCTGGCGTATCCGCTCAGTCTCGGGTCGGAGCACCGATTTTTAATCGGCTTAAGCGCGCCGACGGCCACGTGTAAGCCGAGTGCAACTCGGCGCGCCGACCCAAGACTGAGCGGATAGGTGCTTGTGAAACCGAACAATTAAGCGTTATACGCCGCTCGCAGCACACGTCAACGCTTGAAAAAATGACAAGACTCCCACTTGGCTTGCCCCGCGGCCAGACATGGGATAATTCCAAAGCCATGAAATCGCTAACTGAACATCTTTGGTTCGAAGTTCCCAACCGTCGAGGCTTCGTCAACATCACCAACACTGTTGAATCTCTGGTCCACAAGAGTGGTGTGCAGGATGGCTTGGTATTGATTAACGCGATGCACATAACAGCCAGCGTTTTCATCAACGACGAAGAGGAAGGCCTAAAGCACGATTACGACGTGTGGCTGGAAAAGCTCGCGCCCCGCGCTCCCACGTCCCAATACGAACACAACCGCACGGGGGAGGACAACGCGGACGCCCACATGAAGCGCCAGATTATGGGCCGTGAAGTGGTGGTCGCCATCACGAAAGGCAAACTGGATTTCGGGCCCTGGGAACAGATTTTCTACGGGGAATTCGACGGGCACCGGCGCAAGCGAGTGCTGGTCAAGGTTATCGGAGAGTAGTTCACAAGATGGTTCCGCCCGGCCGCGCTGGTATGTTTTTAGCTCTACCAGGCTGCAATGCGGAAGACGTTTGTCGTTGTGGACGATTGGTGCCACAAGTTGCTGCGGGATCTGACCCGGCGCACACCGATCGTCGCCACCCGGCTCGACAACGGACTTGATCGTGTGCTCTACCAGGTGCGTCCGGAACTGCTGCCGGAGAGTTATTTCTCCCTGGTGGCCTGCCACACGCTGGACGGATTGCCGCTCGAGCAGCTACGGCTGGGCTGCTGGCGCGTGCGGCGGACCTGCAAGCCGGCGGTGCTGGCGGCTGGGGGGGGGTTCGATGCGACGCGATTAGACCGGCGCTGCTGGGGCGATTTACGGCTTAAGCCACCCGGTGGCGGGTCCGCGCTGCTGGCGGCCGAATTGCTCGCTTTCGGCACCGGCATGCTCCGCGGCAGCGGTCTTTCGGGACGGCACGGCACTCTGACGGCAGATCACCAGACGGTGTTTGCCCGCATCTGGTCGCTCCGGCGAGAGGGTTCCCCCGGGTTGACCCGGGTCTGCAAGCGGGTTTACGAATCCACCAACGTAATCTACGGCGACGCTTTCGGCGAACTCGAGCAATTGTGGGATCGGCGGGCGGATGTTGCGTTTCTGGACAGGGTAGCCCGGGTTCTGGGCGAGGTCCGCCACTGGGGACGATTGCCGGTATCGCCGCACCCGCCCTTGAACGCCGCCGAGGTGATGAAGGTCCATCGGCGTTCCCAAGCCGTTTGGAAAGCACCCCCGAATAGCGGCCGCGCGCTGCTGCGGCGAATAGAATTCATTCTCGAGCACACCACTGTCGACCGCCCAGCCCGTCGCCGGCTGGCGCTCCCGGCGCGGCCCCGATTCGGCAACCCGGCCTCGCCGGCGCCGAGGTGGCGCCGCGACATCTCCGGATATGACGGCTGGCTCCCGGGAAGCGGCACGGCGCTGAACTGAGTTTACGACCTCGACCCGGCCG
>DATDCV010000137.1:0-40763 GCA_036524155.1 Verrucomicrobiia bacterium | reverse complement strand
TTCCGGCGCCCGCCAAGGACGCCGTAGCCGGAGTTGGTCCCGACGTTGTTATTCCATCCCCCGGCGATAACGGCATACGGCGAGCCGTTGGTGTTCTTAAGTCCCCCGCCAATTGCGCTGTAGTCCGCGCCGGTGCCGATCAGACTCGTCGAGCCGCCGGCAATGGTGGCACCCGAGCCGTTCAAGCCGTGGCCCTGGCCGACCTTGAGCCGCAGGGCTTGCAAGTCGCCACCGACGATCTTATCGCCGCTGATGCCGCTGGCACTGATATCGGCGTCGGTGATGGTGCCGTTGAGAATCTTATCGGTGGTCACGCTATTGGCCAGGAGGCTGCTGTTGTTGACTGCGTTGGCCGTCGTGCCGTAGGCCACGGTCGCCGCCGACGCTGTGGTCGCCGACCCCGCGCTCGAAGCATAAGAGGCGTATTGCCCGTAGAGAGCGTAGGGCGTGGGGGTGAGGTTCTGCCGCGGCAGGAGTTCGGTGAATGGCCCAATTGTGGTGCGCACCTCGAGTTTAAGCCAGCGTTCCGTGCCGGCGACGAAGGGCGAGGCACCGAAATCCAACGGCAGGACAAACAGGCCATTGGTGACGGCCACGGTCACCTGGGGCGGCGAATTGGCGGCCACTTGAGCGCCGCCCGTGCTGGCGTCCCAAAGCGTGGCCTGCATTTCGGCGATTCCGGTGTACGGCGCGCCGGCTTGAGTCAATAGGCCTTGATAGTTGAAGACCGTGCCCATAGACGCGGCGGTAACGGTGACGCTGCCTAGAGCCAGTGAGGCGAACAATAACACGATTCTTGGATTCATATCTTGTCTCTGTTTGTTGAACATGGTTTGCCCTGTCATCCAATAGTGGCGAGATTTTTGGCCGGTTTGCTTCAAGATTTCTGAAAAAGACGGAGTGGCGGAATGTCCTAATGATGGGATGCAGGCTCGCCCAGCCTCAGCCGGCGCGTGACTGTGCGAACAGAGCCTCGCCCGGCAGGCCCTGGCTGAGGGCAACGATTCAGCCGGAAAGGCCTTCCCTGCCCGCCGCTCATTGCTGGCGATGCAACCGGTAGAAGCGGTTAGTGCCGGTCACATCATTGGTGACGTTATACCTGCCGAGGCCAGCGATGGGTTCGCTGGGGTCGGGCTCCCAAGCAGACGCTGCCAAGGAGCTGGCGGCGTCGAGTGTGTATTCCCCAGCCCAGGTGGGCCAGTGCAAGCGAGCTTTAGCCGGCACACCTGCGGGCTCGATAACGAGCGTCGGCGGAGGACACGGCAAGCCGCTCACATAAAGCGTGTAAGGAAGCGTGCCTGAGTCGGGCTGAACCTCGTGGACCACGACATCGAGGTTCCACCCGGCTGGAACACTGCACGAGAAGGCCGTGTGACCAAAACTGGACAGCGTGCTGTTTCCTGCATCGCCGAGGTATCTAAGACCGACCATTGTTGGATCGTTCGTGCCCCGGTAAGCGACGGCCATGACATCGCTTGCGGACTGCAAATGCACCGTCACGCAGGCGTCGGCAGCCGAGGCGTTCGTGAACGTGAAAAGGTCGTAGTGGTAAAGGCCGCCATGGGAACCGGCCCACTGTTTTGGTGAGGCGCAACTGGCTTGCACGTTGTCGCTGCCTGTCTGACCAGTCTGCACGGGGTCAGTGGCCGTGATTTCGCCGTGGATGCCCGCCAAGCAAGTGTCGCAAAAGCCGCTGCCGGGTGCGCAGGCGGTCGGGTAAAGGAACAAGGACCAGCATCGCAACGCACCCAAGGTCCCGCCGTTGTTGTCGGTGACCCGCAGTCGCCAGTTCCCGTTTGCGGTTCCGCCGACGCAAGCGGCCAGGTACCCTTCCGGCCTGAACGTCCCCATGAACGGCGGGCTGCCGCCCGTTATGGCGACCGGCCCCAAGTCGTCAAAGGTGGTTCGACTCTCCTCGGGCGAGCAAGCGCTGCCAAAGTCAGCGCCACTGCCGTTGCCCGAGCTTAAATCCACCACGACGCCGTCCGGGCTGATTAGAGACAGGCTCAGGTCCGCGTCGACCGGGTGCGTGAGCCACAACGACACCGCCACTTTCTTGAGGGGACCGGGAAACCCGGCAACAAGGGTGGTGGACTCGACGGTCCCGATATCGGGGATATTGACGGTCGTGCCTGCGTCATAGCGCAAGGGCGAAGCCTCGGGTTCGCCGCTGGGAAGCACGACGGGCACAACGAAGCTGCCATGGCTGGTTGAATTTACGATCAGCTCCAGGTTGACATCCGCGCCGCAAGCAAAGCTCGGCAGCGTGGCAATTTGGAACGGCGTTAGGTTCGTGCGATTGCCTGAAGCCGGCGCGTCTGGATATTCCGAATAAGGCTGCGTGATCATCACCCCGGCATTTGCGGTCGAAAGGGTGGCCGTTAGGCCGGTCATCGGGGTAGCCGTCTGGTTCGAGATCACGAGTGACAAAAGGTTGCACTCGTTCGGATCAATGGCGTGGTTCCCGTTGCCCGTCGTCACCGCGCTCCCGATTTGGGCCGCCGGAAGGCCGACGACCGTCAGCACGACATCGTTGCCGGTGCCGCCATTGTAGTTGATGCGGAAACGGAAACCGGAGGCCGAGAAACTGGCTCCGTTGGGCAAATCCAGGAACGTGCCCGTGATGGCCTCGGCGCCATCGTTGTTGATGATGAAGAACTGGTCACCGATGCGCATTTCTTGGCCGGATAAGCACATAACGTGCAGCACCGTGCTGCCGAGGTCGATCGTGCCCGCGACGTTAAGTTGGTCGTAAGCAATTCCGGGCCGCAGTTCGACGAAGAAGTTGCCGGTAGATGAAAAGTTGAGGTTATCGCAACGGAGGGTGCCGAGAACCCACCCGGGCGAGACATTGCCATTAGCGACAAGAGCGCCGACAGTGCCATACCCGCTAAGCGTGCCATCGCGCCCGACCGTGACGGGGCTTTGGGGCTGGTAGCCGTTGATCACGAGCGTGCCGACCGATGCAAGAGTTGCATTTGTGTAGGTGTTCGCCCCAGTCAGCGTGATGGTGCCTGTTCCCCGTTTCTCGATCCCACCCGGGCCGGATACGATTCCGCCAAAAGTGGACGAGCCATTGCTCCAGCCCAGCACCAGGAAATCGTTCAGGTTCACATGGCCGGTTCCGCGCAGTTCATTAATGGAGTCGGGACCCACCGCCAACTCCAGCAAGCCGTCATCGTTGATTGTCACATTCGAAGTGTCGGCAATCTGGTTGGCGCGGACCAAACGCACGACGGCATCATTGGCTGGGCCGGAGCTGTCGCCGACGATCAAATCGCCGGGGATCGTGCCGTTGGAAATGGATTTATTTAGCACCAGGGTGCCAAAGTTGACCCGCGTGGTACCGCTATAGGTGTTGGCGCTACCCCCCTCGAAACACAGTGTGCCGAGACCTGTCTTAGTGACCCCACCCGAACCAGTAATCGGTCCGATGATATGGAGAGTCTCGTCGGAGGAATAACGCACTTCAACGACACTCTCCTGGGTCAGAGTAACCGGTCCGACCCAGAAGGTGTCGTGAAAGGGTTCAACAGACAAAACACCACCGTCCAGCACCAGAGCCTCATTAGTGATTGAAAAGACGCTAATGACGAGACTGGCACCGTTGCTCACCACAGTACCCTGGGCGGTTGTTCCCAATCCCAAGGGGTGTTCTATAACCAGACGGCCACCCTGGACCACCGTTAGACCAGAATAGGTCTTGCCACCGAAAAACTTCATTTCGCCTGCGCCCGTCTTGGTGAGGGTCCCCTCGCCGGATATCTGGGCGAACATCAACAGGATGTTCGTTACGTTAAACGTGCACGCGGAATTTAGGACCAGATTGCCCTCGATGGAACCCGCGCTCATGTTCACAGACTCGTAAGGCCAGAGCACCCCGGTAGCTCCCGTCCGAATAGTAGCAGAGTCCACTTCCAAAGGACCGACCTTATCACGATGGTTGTTCAAATCCAGCAGACCGGAAGATCGGATCGCGACGCTGACCCCTCCCGCGTCGCTGGCAATTGCATCATCCTGCGTCTCGCGCACGATATCCGCGTATTGCCCGCCCAAGCCGTCACCGATGGTCAAGGTGCCGTGCACAATCGCCTGCGATTTGGCTAGTTCGAGCACCCCTTCGTTGACGAAGGTATTGCCGAGGTAAGTGTTTGCGGTGGAACCCGCCAAGACCAGGGTGCCTGCCCCAATTTTGGTGAAACCGCCCGGACCGGAGATCACGCCACCGAGCGTCAGGTCAGGATGTGCCGCGATGACCGCCGGAATCGAAAGGTAAATGTCGCCGGCGAAAGCGCAGGGGCTGACCCAGGATACCAGCGCGCCGGAGGGGTTAGTCGAGTTGAGCGTCAGGTGTTCGCTGCCCACGCTCGTGGCAACAAGGGCCAGGAAGGCGCTATTGTTGACTGTGGTTCCGCCGACGGTGCTGCCCAAAGCCGAGGGGGAGTAAGCTGCCGTCAACTGTCCTTCATCCACCACGATCTCGCCGCCAAACGTATTGTCGCCTTCCAGCCACATCTCGCCGCTGCCGAGCTTCCTCAAGGCGGTCCCAGGAGCGGCGGGCCCACCGCTCACATTGCCTACGATGGCGAAGTCCGCGCCCGACGGGTTGGGGTCGGCGACTGTGAACGTGCGCGGGCTGGCACCGAGATTCACGTTGCCATAGACGACCGCGACAGCCGTGGAGGCAGTGACGTCGCCGTTCAGCGTCAGCGTGCCGGTGCTGGTATTGTTGATGACGCCGCCTTGCATCGTCAAGGGGCCGATCGCATCGTTGAACCCGTGCAAATCCAGCGAACCGGAGTCATTGATGCTCACCGAGACGTTGTCACCGATCTGGCCATCAAGCAAAAGCCGCACCGTCGCCGCGCTGCCGCCTGAACGGCCGATGGTTAGTGGCCCCGCCACCGCCGCAACACCCGTTGGCTTACAAAGCAGCACACTGCCCTCGTGCACAGTCAGGCGACCAGCTAACGTATTTGCGAGGGTCCCGCGCAACTCCAGCGCATCAGGACCGTATTTCAAGACCTGTTTGTAGCTGGAACCTGAAAGCTGACCATAAACGCGCGTCGTGTCCTCCGAAACGATATCCAATGCCTGCCGCGTCGCGGCCGATAATGTAAAGCCTACATTCCCATAGATCTCCAGCGTTCCAGCCACATTTGTGATCCCTACGGAAATGGAGGCGAGCCCTAAGTCGATACGGACGGTGTTAGTCCCCGTTTTGCCGGCGTTCGTGGAAAGAAGACTCGAGGTCAACAAAACCGCGTTTCCACGAAGTTGGTATCCGGGGCCCTGAAGAACAACAGAACGGAAGCTGGTGCCAACGGCGTAGTTATTCGTGACCTGGTATCGAAGAGGCGCCACCGTCAGCCGAGGAAACACAAGAACATCTCCCGCACTGGGAGCGACTCCGCTGCTCCAATTGCCGGGCGTGCTCCAGTTGCCGTCAATGGTTCCTCTCCATGTATGGTTATCGGCTCGGGCAAAGTCGGGCCAAATGAAACTCAAGCCGATGAGACACGCCACCAGGAGTGGAATACTTGAGTTGAGGCCGCCGAAAACACTCAACTTTCTCTGAAAGTCAGTGGACGTTCCATGGGGCGTTGTCTTGTGGTTCATAATTCCTCCAGGTACTTAGGTTTCCTGTTTATTGCTATTCATGCTAGGTCGTTGCAGCCTTTGCGGTGACCCTCACGCGCACGACCTGCCTTGAGAAGCTGCCCATCCTGGGACCTCTCTGTACCGCAAAGGATTTCTATTGGGTAGTGGCGAAATCCTTTGTTGGTTTGCCTCAAGATTTCTGAAAAAACCGGAATCCCTTGGCCACCCCAGTTAGCGCTATTGCCCCAGCGATCAGTGGCGCCCCCACCGGTCCAGGTCAGCGATTTTGCGTGGGTTGCGGGCGCAACGAGTAGCGCAGATATCAAGAATCCGAGCCCGAGTGCAAGCGTTGTGAGTTGTCTGGTCTTCATGGTTCACTGTTTTTCACTGTTCTTTTTTTGAGTTCTGCCAAGTAACTCTTTCCGCGGTCTGACTTCTGGGCGCCCTTTTCTACTGCTTCGGCTCGCCACCGCGGGACAGGCCGGCGCAGGTTCGCCCTGCGACCCCTCACTGCGCCGGCCAGGACCCACTGGGCCTTACCAATAGAGAGAGGCGAGAATCTTGGCCGGTTTGCTTCAAGATTTTGCAGAAAAAATGGAGTGGGGGGTATTGGAATGATGGAGTGGCGAATCAACCAATGGACCAAATCGGGCCGCCTCGACTCTCAGAGCAGGTGCCCTATCTCGCCGTAGCCGACCGGTGCGAAAGGCTCGGGTTGGAGTAAAATGCGGAATGCGGGCGGCCAGGAAGCCTGGGAGATCACTCGGCTGTGAGGGCCACCAAAAACGGCGCGGCGTCGGTCTCCTTCGAGGTGAAATCGATAGTTTGGATCGGGATGTCCGGGCGCGGGTTTTCCCAGGTGAATTTGTACAGTTGGAGGGTGATGCCTCCGCCGGCGTCGGAGCGCCAAGCCACCTTGGCCCGGTCGGGAGCCTGCGGCTCATCCTCGAGCAACCACGCCAGGGTGTCGCGGCCATAGACGACGGGGACTTCGTGCTGCTGCCCATCGGCGTAGTGAATTACGTAGGCAGCCACGGTGGTGCCAGGCGGTTCCGGCAAATCCGTGGCGTGCAGGAAGTGAAGGCGGCGGCTGGTCTGACGGACCCGAACCCTGAGTTTCCTTTGCATCCACTCCTTGGGACTTGAGTTCCATCCCAGAACACACCGGATATCGAACTCGGTTCCATCCAACACCGTGCGCCCGTGGGGCAGGTTTCGGAGGTCAAGCTGAGTGGGTTCGCGTGAGATCCAGCATCGGTCGAGGCTGCACCAAAAAACGTTAAATACCGGTGGAGGTGAAACCAGGTCCAGAAGACCGGGCGGGCAATCCAGTTGGCGCGGCGGGATCCGGAGCCAGTTCCTGGCGGAAAGGTCGATGACGGCAGCCATGTGTTGCGTGCTCATGTTCCAGGTCAGCCTGAACCGTCCACCGCTGGCATAGGGGCGTAGTTCTTCAGGCATCATGACGTATGTCGCCGCGATGCCGTTGGTGAACCGCGCGAACCACTCCTGGAATTGCGCGGGGTGTTCGAGCAGCTTCGCCCAGGCGAACCACAGCAGAGGGTCTCTGGCGGAAAAACGGGCCCCGCGCTCGAAGGCCGCGAGAGCGGCGTTGGTCTCGCCGGCTACCGCACAGTACATTCCCCGTGCTGCCCAAGACCTCGGCTGTTCCGGCCCGAGCGAAAGGGCACGCTCCGTCAGCCATTCCAGGGTGGGCAGTTGGCGGGCCTGGTTGGTGAGCGGTTCCAGCGCTCCCAGCGATGCCATTTCGGAATAAACGAGCGCGTTAGTGGGCTGCAGCCTGGCCGCCGAACGCAGCCGTTCCGGATACTCCGGCCAATAGGTCCAGGTGTTGAAAAGCAGGCGCCACGGGTCCACAAGGTTTTGCACATGGTCGCGGACGGTGCGGGCGGCTCCGGGTGCGACCGGCCGTGCGGACCGGTCCGCCAGGAACCACCGTGCCCAGCTCGCATACTCATCCTCGCCACCTACGGCCGTCAGTTGCCCGCGGATGCTGAAAAACTCAGCGGGCGCGACGGCTTCGGTCAAGCCCTCCGCAGTGATGCGTTCACCGACTACTGACTCGGCCAATGGCGCGAGCCAGTCGGGGGCTGTCCCGACAGACCTGGCAGTGCCCCAGGTTTTGGTGAAATGGCCGTTGCCGGCAGTGGCGATCCAGCGTCCATCGGGACTGAATTCAGCCAGCCAGACCAGGCCGCCATGCTTGAACGGCGAACTGAGCGGCGCCCCGCTGCGCGCGTCCCACAAAGCGGCGGTGCCGTCGTTCGCCGCGGTGAGCACACGTTTGCCTTCGGGACAAAACATGACCGAGGAAACTTTCCCTTGGTGGCTCAAGGGTTCCCCGACTCTGCGGCCGGTGCGTGTCTCCCAGACCTGGGCGGTTTTGTCCTCCGAGGCGGTGACCACCCACTCGCCGTTGGGGCTGAACCGCGCCGAACAGACGGGGGCCTGGTGCCGGAGCGGTGGGCCCAGCCGGTCGCCTGTCGCCGCGTCCCAAACTTGCGCCGTGCCGTCCTTCGAGGCGGTCACCACGCGCTGGCCGTCTAGGCTGAATTCGGCCGCCAGCACCCAGTCACCGTGTTGGAGCGGGGCGGCCAGGAGCTGCCCGGTCGCCACCTTCCACAACCGCGCGGTTTTGTCGGCGCTGCCCGTGGCCAGAACGGCGCCGTCTGGGCTGAATCGCACGGTTAACACCGCGTCGTCGTGCCGCAACGGTGAGCCCCGGGGTGCTCCGTTCCCGCTGTCCCAAAGGCGCGCGGCGCCGTCATCACAAGCGGTGGCGAGCAGCTCGCCCGTGGGGCTGAACACAACATCACGGACGGGTCGGTCGTGCCGCATCCGCCGCGTGAGCGCGCGCTTGGCCCAACCGTCCCAGATCCGCACCGTTCCGTTCTCATGGGAGGCAACCAAGCGCTGTCCGTCATGGCTGAACCGGGCAAAGCAGATCTGCTGACGGGGGCCCAAGTCCGAGTTTCCACGGGTGCCCGGATACCCCGTGTTGGCATCCCAAACGTCAGCGGAAAAGAGAGTACTTGTCAGCACGCGCTGACCATCAGGGGCCCAGTGAACGGAATTTACGGCATTGCCGCACGGGAAGGTCTGCCCTAGCGCCTGTCCCGCCCGCACGTCCCAGATCCGCACTGTCTTGTCCGAGGAAGCGGTGACGACCTGGTCGCCGTCCGGGCTGAACTCAGCGGACCATACCATCCCCTGGTGGTGCAAAGGTTCCGTTAAGGGTTCACCGCTCCGCGCATCCCACACGCGGGCGGTCTGGTCCTGGGAAGCGGTGACGACTCGCTCGCCCTCCGGACTGAAACGGATCGAGCGCACCGCATCGAAGTGCCTTATGGGTCGGGACACTGCGGTGCCGTCGTATCCATCCCAGACCCGGGCGGTCCTGTCATTCGATGCCGTGGCAAACAACGATCCGTCCGGGCTGAAATCCACGGCGAAAACCAAACTCTCATGGACGATTGGCGGGCCCATGGGCTCGCCGGTGCGGGCATCCCAGAGCTGTGCGGTCTTATCGTTGGAGGCGGTCACTGCGCGCCGGCCGTCCGGACTGAACGCGGCGTCGCGCACTTCAAACTTGTGCCGGAGGGGCGTGCCCACTGGCCTTGCCGAGGCGGCCTCCCACAGCCGTGCCGTGGCATCATCCGAGCCCGTAATGAGGTAACGGCCATCCGGGCTGAATTTTACGAAGTTCACCCACTGCGTGTGAGCGAGCAGATCCCCCGCAAGTTGACCGTTGGCGACCCGCCAGAGATGCGCGCTGCCGTCCTTGCACGCGGTGGCCAGAGTCGCCCCGTCCGGGCTGAAAGCGACCCAGGTCACCCAATTGGAGTGCGCCAGGGGCGGGGTGAGGGGCTGCCCGCTGGCCGCGTCCCAGATGCGGGCGGTGTTATCCACCGACCCGGTGGCCACGCGCCGGCCATCCGGGCTGAACGCGGCGTGCAGGGGATGCAACCCGCCATTGAATTCTGTGCTCCGGACCAGGGACGCATCGTGCTGGAGCGGGGCCGCGACTGCCCGGGCGGCCAGGCTTTCCCAAATCGTGGCCCGATTGTTCCGGGAGGCAGTCAAGACGCGGCGGCCATCGGGGCTAAAGCTCGCCAAATGCACTGCGTCCAGATGCTCAAAGGGCGGCGAAACCGGCAAGGGGAACGACCGCTGGGTCAGCTCGTTCATCAGCCATTCGGCCACGGCCCAATCATCGGGCTGCTGGCGGAGCAGGAACGCGAGCAAGGCGACTCCGCTGGCCGCCCGCTCCTGCTCGAAGCGTTCCCGGGCCCGCTTCAATTCAAGCCCGTGCAACGTGGCCTGCAAGCGTTGACCATGCACTTGGGCCAAGTTTTCCGCCTGGATCGCGCGATTCCGCTCACGGTTGGCCCGAATGAAACCAACGGTGGAAACCAGCAACCCCATCACCAGTGCCGCCGTAACGCTGGTCGTAACGACGACGCCCACGCGGTGACGCCGCGCGAACTTGCGCACCAGGTAAATCCTCCCTGGAGGGCTGGCCTGCACGGGCCGGTGCTCGAGGTGGCGTTCGAGATCTTCGGCGAGGGCGCTGGCGGCCTGGTAGCGGCGCGAACGATCCTTTTCCAGCGCCTTCATCAGGATCCAGTCCAGGTCGCCTTGCAGCGTCCGCCGCAACAGTGCGGGGTCCGCCTGGCGACGCGTGGCGATCCACGTCGCGCGCGTGCCCAGCGTGCTGACCCGCGTCGAAGGCTTGGGGGGTTCCTCCTCGCGGATGATCCGCGCCATCTCCGCAAAAGCCGCGGTGCGCAACCGCTCCGCTTCGAAGGGCGTCGTGCCGGTAAGCAGTTCGTAGAGCAGTACGCCCAGCGAATAGATGTCGCTCCGCGTGTCCACATCCAACCCGCTCATCTCCGCCTGTTCCGGGCTCATGTAAGCCGGCGTGCCGATGAGCTTTCCGTAAGCTGTGAACAGAGTCTTCTCCGTGAGCGGCTGCTGGAGCGCCTTCGCGGTTCCGAAATCGATCACCTTGGGCACTGGTTTCCCATCGTGAAGTGTCACCAGGATGTTCGAGGGTTTCAGGTCGCGGTGAATGATGCCCTTCTGGTGGGCGTGCTGGACCGCCTCGCACACCTTCGCAAACAGCCTGAGCCGCTCCTGCGGCGTCAGGCGGTTGGCGTCGCAAAACTGGGTCAGCGGGACGCCGTGGACCAATTCCATCACGAAATACGGCCGGCCGGTGTCCGTTGCGCCTGCCTCAAACACCCGCGCGATGTTCGGATGCTCCATCATCGCCAGCGCCTGCCGCTCGGCCTCGAACCGGGCGATGACCTGTTTGGTGTCCATCCCCGGCTTGACGATCTTCAACGCCACCCGGCGCCGGATCGGCTCGACCTGCTCGGCCATGAAAACCACCCCGAAACCGCCTTCGCCGATTTGCTCGAGCAGCTTGTAACGACCGATGAGCGTTCCGGGACCCTCCCCGATTCGCTCTTCCGTCTGCGGCAGGACGGATTTCTCGAGAAAATCACCCGCCTGGTCGTGGGCGGAGAGGAGTCCCTCGACCTGCGAGCGGAGTTGGGCGTCGCCCGCACAGGCGGCGTCCAGGTAGGCCGCGCGCTCTTCAGGCGCTTTCCTGGCCACGGCTTCGGCCAGGATTTGCTTCAGTCTCTCGTGTTCGACGCTCATGGCTACAGACGCCTCATCCAGTAAAGGCGTGAAAAGGCGCCGATTTGCTTCAAAATTATTGCATGCGAATCCGCTTAAAAAGCCACGCCCGGGCGAATACCCAGGTCCGGTCCGCGGTGCTTCGGCTCAGGCCAAGCATCTCCGCCGCATCTCCATGACTGAGCCCGACGAAGAAGCGCAGTTTGACGAGTTCAGCCGCCTCAGGGTCCAGACGAACCAACTCGTCGAGAGCGTCGTTGAGCGCCAGCAGTTGCTCGTCCGGCAGCGGCGCGGCAACCTCCAGCGCGTCCAACTCCACCCGTTCCAGGCTCCCGCCCCGCCGCTGGTTGCCCTTGTGCCGTGCCCGGTCGATAAGGATGCGCCGCATTGCTTCCGCCGCCGCGCTGAAGAAATGGCGCCGGCCTTTGAAAGATCGTCCCTCCAGGGCCGGGCTCGCCAGGCGCAGCCACGCCTCATGCACCAGGGCCGTGGCCTGCAGGGTTTGGCCGGGTTTCTCCTGGGAAAGTTTGAAAGCGGCCAGGCGGCGCAGCTCGTCATAGACCAAGGGCAGCAGCTCCCCGGCGGCGCTGCCTTCCCCGCGCTCCATCGACTTCAATATCTGGGTTACCTCGCCCATCGATGCCCACGAAGACTGCAGGATACCTTTCTGCAAGACTCTGCCATCCGTGGGCCACCTCCATTAAGACCCCGTCTGCCCCTATATGTCAAGACTACTTTGTGCTTTCACTCAACCTCTGAGTGAACTGCCCGGGGTGGGATCTTTAACCGTCTGAACCCGTCATCCGAATGGACCTTGTGCTAGCGCGCGGCATTCTCCGTCGGCCCGATCTTCAGGATTTGCTGAACCGGAATTCGGGTCCAGAAATCCTGCTGATCGGACGCGGAATGGCCGCGGTTGCCTTCGGTGGCCGGGATGGAGAAGACCGCGCCGTAGACTCGACCGTCGAATTCAATACGCACCTCGCCCTTCGGCCCTTCCGGGCAGGAGCCTTTGTAGAAATTGACGTAGGCTTCCACTTCCCTGATGTCCACAGGCGACTCGAACTCGATAAATTCATACTCGCGCCCGGGGGAGGAGCGATGGTCCTTGTAATAGTATCCCTGCGGTGAGCGAGGGTGTTGGAAGAACAGAGTCTCGGCACCAGGATGCGGCGTGCCGTAAAGGTCAAGATCGATATTATACTTCCAGCGAATTCCGATCTTCATCGGCCCGATCATCACCTTGGGAGGGCGCTGGGTCAGGTTGGGCAAAGCATCCCGGGTAAGCCAGTTGGCTACCTCCACGCTGCGGCCGATGCGGAGCATTTCGATCTTATTCTCGTGTGGATCCACAGCCCAGCGCCTCGCGGGGAGGCGGTCCAAAGCGGCACCGGCCCCGAACGCCTTCAACGCCGTGGGAAGATCACCGCAGAAGGTGGTCAATTGCCCGCCACCCCGTTCCAGATACAAGCCCCAAAAGCGGTTGATCTTCTCCTTGTGCAGCTCGCTGATCCACGGATCCCCGGAATAAAACCAATGCACGGTCAACGGCCGCGCTGCATTGTTGCCGGCGCTGTATCCGTAAACGGATTGTTCACGGGAGGCCCGGAGGTGGCCGTCCGACGGAAAGTATCCGTCGACCATCGAGAAGGCTGGTTCTTTGACGTCCTGGTACAAAGGGCTGCCGATCAGCAGGACAGTCAGCGGCGAACCGGCGGCCGGCAGGTTATCGGCGAGGAAGTCACAGAACTGGGGCAGGCGAATAGCCCCGTCGAAGGAGAGGCCCGGGTGGCGGGGTTTTGGATGGTCTTTGGCGAGAAAACGCTTCAGCTCCCCAATCGCCGGGGCAAACTGATTAGCGCGGGTCTTGGGACTGTTGAAAGCGCGTGCGTTGGGCATCGTAAGCCGGGTGACGCTTTTCAGATCGAAGGCATCGTAAATCGACAGAGTACTGTCGAGCGGCAAATCTTGGACCACCAGGCGCACCAGCCTTCGATAGACCTCGTCCTTGACTGAGTTGTCGAGAAAAGGGGAGAGCCCGATGACATAATCCGCGCCGGCGTTGCCTGTTGAGCCCGAGGTGCCGGCAGTTCCGGGGATAGGGCCGCCGGGTTCAGTCCCCGCGGTCAGCGTTTGGCTGATCGCAACCAGAAGAATGCTCGCGAAGAGACGCATATGTTTTGGACGGTTGGTTTTCGGGCGTTGTGCGTGGTCAGTCCCCGTTTTTTCCGCCGAGCGATAACTCGGTCGGCGTCCCGGCCAACCGGCTCGAGGACCCGGTGGAATCCAGGTGGCGCCGGAGGTGATCGGATAATTGATCCAGAATGACCTGCCGTTTTTCCGATTGATCCTGGCGGCGCGCGGCTTCCCGGTGAAACATCGATTTGCCGTAGGCCACCAGCGCGGCAAGCTGATTCTCCAGGCGCAGCACGTTGCCGTTGGCCTCGCCCAGGCTGAGACGTTCGCGCGCGATACTCTCTTCCAGAACGCGGCGTTCCTCGTCAAGTTGCGCGAACATCGGGTCGCAGGCGAGCCGGACCGGCCGGTGCCGGGCGTAAAGGTTGGTCAGATAAATGCCGAGCACAGCCGAAAGAAATATCTCCGCGATTGCCTGGCCCGCCACTGTGACGACGTCGATCCATTTGGCTCCCGCAAAGTTCAACAGTGCTCCCGGAGCCGCCGCGGATTGGGTATCGAACACCGTCAGGGATGCGATTTGCTCGTCGATCCCTTTGGACAGAGTGGGATAAACGCACGCATAAGCACCCACCCACACAAGCACCCCCGCCATCCCGAGCGCCAGGCACGTCCAAAGGTAAATCTCACGCAGGGTTCTATCCTGGAGGCAATCCCAACCGACTTTTACACCCAGCGCGCCCACCGGCAACAGCGCCGCCCACAGATACGAGCGGAACGGATTCTCGCGGAACGTCACAAAGCCCGATTCGAGCAGGTTGAAGGAGATGTTGAGAATGCCGAAGACGATCAGGCAAAGGATTCCCAGGCAGCCGGCTACGAACATCGCCACGTCCCAGGCATTCCAGGGGGATGTCGGATTGACGTCCTCCCGGCCATCCACGGTGACGGGCACGAGCTTCGGTCGCTGGCTCAGGCCCAGCTCGGCGGCGTGCAACCTGCCCTCGAGGTAAGAAAGCCGCTGCTGGTGTGTTTTGGCTTCCTCGCGGTGCTTTTCCCATTCAATGGCGTGGCGGTGCAGGAACAGCGCGCGGTGGTACTGCTCGATTTCCTCCGGGGCGGAGTCCGTGTTTTCGAGCTGGTTCTGAATGAATTCGAGGTGAACGGGCGGGGAAATATTGTCGGCTGAGGACGTGGCGGCGGCAGCTTTCATAACTGTTCCTTTAAGTCTTCATGCAAGTAACTAATTGCGGTGGGAACAAGATCCCCCCGCAATCAGATCCCGGCGACGCTGGTTCTACTCCGCGAGCGCGGCTGGCGCGTCCGTTGGGTCGGCGCAGGGCTCCTGGAGGAGAGCCATGTTCTCGGCACCCGGGGCCTGGTCCTCGAGCAGGTCGCTCTGGTGCTGCTGTTCGTCCTGCAGCTTTTCCTGCTCCTGTTCGAGGCGCTCGATCTGGCCTTGTACTTTTTCAACTTCGCGCTCGAGCATCTCGCGGTGCTTTTGCAGGGCCTCGATCTGCCGGGCGAAGTTTTCTTTGAACTTGCCCTGTGCGTCGCGCTCCTGCCGAAGTTTCAGCGCTCGTTCAGCCTCTTTCGCCCCCCGTTTGGCCTGGTCGGCCGCGCGCGCGGCCTCGCGCTCCGCCCGGTCCTGCAACAACTTGATTTTCTCGTTGTCTATCCGCAATTCCTGCTTCGGGCTGTCTTGGTAAAGGAAGCCATTGACCTCAGCTTTTGGTTCCTTTTTCTCCAGAAGAGACTCGACCATTTTCTCGAGACGACTGAGGCGTTGCTCGAGATTAGAATCGCTCTCGGGGCTGTCCGGCGACCTGGGCGGGCGTGGCGAGGCGGCTGGACGGGGCACGGCAACGATATGAGGGGCGCGCACCGGAACGGGACCGACGACAACGACGGACGGCGGTGCGGGAGTCGGCGCGGGGGCAATGATGATGTTCTCCGACACCCGGTCGCCTGAATTCTGTGATTTAGCCTTTGGCCCGGACTCGATCATTGGTGGAACCGGGGCTGGGACCTCCGCGGGCTCGGCAGCCGGGGCGGCTGGCGGAGCGGGTGGTGCCGGCAGTGCGGCGGGCGCGGCGGGGGTGCGAGGCAGCGCGTTATTGGACGCGACATTAGCGGCGCCCGGAGGCGCGGTCGAGGCTTGTGCCAGCACGAGGCGTGGCGCCGAGTAGAAGGCGAGGGCAGCCAGGAGTGCGGCGGCTGTGGTGAGGAAACCCAGCCGGCTCTTCGCCAGGCGGGGCGACGTATCTCTGCGCGTGTTCAGTATCATATCGATCCTTTTCTGCAGTTGGCTTTTGCTGTTCGTAACTCCGGGAGCCAGCAGCGGACGTTGTGTTTTGATGCGGCTGGCTAAATCGGTGAGGAGCAGGGCGTAGGTCCGGGGGCGGCCGCCCTGCTGCAAGACGTAATCATCGCAGGCGATCTCGCGCTGGAGGGAGAGTTGCCGGGAAATCCACCACACGGCCGGATGAAAGAAGAGCACGGCTTGAATCACGTTCTGCACCAGGTTCGCCCAATCATCAAGGCGGCGCACATGGGCCAGCTCATGTCGCAGAATTACCTCGGTGTGGGCGAGGTCGAAAACCTCAGCCGCCGACAGCAGGACCATGGGGTGCCGGAAGCCCAGGAGAACGGGCGAGCGTTGACCTGGTGAAACCTTCAAGCGGACACGTCGGCTGACAGCCAACTGTCGGCGCAAACGCTCTAAGAGATCGTCCAAACCCTCTCCTGCCGGCATCGCGTTGGCCTTTAGTCTTCGGATCCTGCGCAGCCGCCACAGCATGATACCCGCCTTGATGCCTCCCACTCCCAGCCAGCACGCCAGCAACACCAGACTGGTGAGACGAGGGATCTTTGAGCCCGTAACCAGACTCCAGGAGGTTGGCCTAAGGAGCCGCTCCGGCCACCAGGAAAGGTTCTCTCCCGCCGAAACTTTGGCGGCACTCGAAGCGACGAACAGAGTCGGGCGAGCTTGTTTGGAACGATCTGCTGTCGGCGGGCCGAACTGCGCCGTTGCCAGTGCGTCTTCCAGAGCGCAAGCCCCAGCGAGAGAAAGGCCCTCGGTGCACCTGACAGTGCCGGCCACCTCCCCATGAGACAGTTCAAAGAATTCCCCCTCACCCCTACCCCTCTCCCCGAGGAGAGGGGAACCTGCGAGCGCTTGCGCTGCAAGGGTTTCAGGCGTGCGATGCGCGAACATGTTCGGAGAATTCTCTCCCCGGGCCTCGCCTCCGGTGGGGAAAAGGGAAGAGGCAGCGACGTTGGTGTCTTCAGGGTGAGTGAGCGATTCCGGGGGGAACACGGGGGTCTCCGCGACCTGCCTGTCTCCGCTTAGTTCCGGCACGCGGACCTCAGTCCGCAACAACACCTGGTCGATCCTTGCGCCCGGCAGGGTAACGGCTCCCGTTGACAGGGAAACAGGAGTAACCGCCGCACGGGCAGCGAGCAGGCAATCGCGCAAACAATGCGCGGGAATCAAGGCGGCCAGCAGCACGAGCGTGGCGAACCAGAGCGCATGCCGGGTGGCCGCATTGGTGCGGCCCAGCAGGCGCAGGCCGACGCCCACCAAAACGGCCATAATGATCCCCTGGTAGAGGCCGTTGACCGCCGCGGCAAGGATGAGGTCACACGCGCTCACTATTTCACTGTTCATGCTCATGGTCCTCGGATTCCATGATCTTTTGTTTGATTACATCCAGTTCCTCCGGCGTGAGTTCTTCCTCGCGCAGAAAGGTCAATACCAGCTCACTGGGCGAGCCGGAGAAGAATTTGGACAGCAACAGGTGGACAGCTTTGCGGGCGGCGGTCTCACGGTCGACCCTCGGCGTGAAGACGTGGGCCCGGCCTTCCTTGCGGGACGACAGGAAACCTTTGGCCTTCAGGATGCGCATGAGCGTCAGAATCGTGGTGTAAGCGTCCTTGCCTTCGAGCGCGTCGACCACCTCCGCAACGGTCGCGGATCCTCTGGCCCAAATGACCTCCATGATCCGGTGTTCGGCGTTGGTCAACGTGGTGGTTTTCTTTCGCGACATATTCGGCAATGCAACTATTAATTCTTTAGTAGATGCCACTCTACTTCCTCAGCCGCGAGCTGTCAACTAAGTCTTTAGTAGAAAACATCCGGCGGTTCGCAGGCATTCGCTTGCCAGTCTCTCCAGGCCGGTTGACACCGTTGGGCGGACGCTCGCGAAGGACAAGACAAAGGCTGATTTGCTTGCATCAGTGGCCCGGAAGCGGGATAAAATCAATCATGCTAAAACGAACTGCCTGTTTAGTTTACCTGGCTGGCTGGGCTGGGGCTTCTCTGTGTTTCGCCGGTTCGGATGCAGCCAAAGACCATCTTCCGCCGGCGCCCGGGGGGAGCCAATGGAAGCTGGTGTGGCACGATGAATTCGACGGGCCGAAGCTGGACGAGACGAAATGGAACCGGCTCGGCGACTCGAAACGCCGCGATGGCTACTGGATCAAGGACGATGCGTATGTTGACGGCCAGGGGAAGCTGGTGCTGCGCACGAAAAAGGACGGTGACCGCTACACTTGCGGAGCGGTCAACACCCGGGGGAAATACGAACATGCGTTCGGCTATTACGTCGCGCGGTGCAAGATGCCCGCACAGCAGGGGCACTGGCCGGCCTTTTGGATGATGTGTGGCGGAGTTGGCAACGTCGGCGACGAAGGCCGGGACGGAACGGAGATCGACATCGTGGAAATCCCCTGGCGCGATGGTAAGATCACCATGAACCTTCATTGGGACGGCTACGGCAAAGACCACAAGAGCGCCGGCCACTCATTGACCTTACCGGAGCTGAAGGAGGGTTTTCACGACTACGGGCTCCTCTGGACGAAAGACGAATACGTATTCTACGTCGATGGCAAGGAAGTGTGGCGCAGCAAGGCCGGCGGCGTGTCTCAGGTGCCGGAGTTCCTGAAGCTAACCGAAGAAATCGGCACCTGGGGCGGTGACATTCGGAAAGCCGATTTGCCGGACTACTTTGAAGTGGATTACGTGCGGGTTTACGAGCTCGCCGAGTGAGGCGCCCGCTGCGGAGGAATGTCTTGGCGGACGGACCTTTGGTAGTGCGGGGAGTTCCCTGGCGGCCGGCCGACAGGAGCATGATCCCAACTCACTTCCCGCATGCCCCGGACAGAATTTACCAGGTAGATCCTGCCGCACCGCGCCAGGTCTTCGACTCGGACAATGCCCTCCCGGACCCGCCTCTGGTCCAGCAACGTCTTGCGATAAACGCCCGGGAGCAGGCCGCATTCCAGCGGCGGCGTCAGCAAGCGCCCCTCAATTTCCACCACCAGGTTGGCGAGGGTTGATTCCGTCAACTCGCGCCGTTCATTCCAAAGCAGCACATCGGCGGAGGTGCCTCGTCCGGCAAAGGCCCGGTCATACACCTCTCGCTGAGTCGTTTTGTGGTAAAGGGAAACGTCGTGCGAGTTCACCGGCGTCCTGGCCAACGTGACGCGGTAGGGCTGCGGAAGGAGCGCTAGCGGTTGCGGTTCCAGCGTTACCTCGCCGGCAGCGCTCAGCAACAGGCGCACGCGTTGCGGCAAGCGCGGCAACGAACTCGCCAGAACATCAAGACGCTCGCGCACCTCGTCCAGACTGAGGAGAAACGAAAAATACGCCGCGGAATCAGCCAGCCGGCCCAAGTGCTCTTCCCGCAGCGCGAAACCCCCGGCGGGGGTCCAAAGCAGCGTTTCCAACAGGTCGAATTCGGGTATCGGCGCGGCCAGAACCTTCGCTTTCGTGCGACACTCCTCGAACTCCTGTTCAGCAATCGAATCCCACACGATTCCTCCGCCGACACCGTACTCGCCTTTATGGGTGCCCCTATCGGCCAACACGGTGCGAATCGCCACGCTGAACTGGGCCTCCCGCCCGGGGGCGATGAATCCGATCGCGCCTGTGTAGATCCGCCGCGGTTGGGTTTCGAGTTCCGCAATGATTTGCATCGTGCGCACTTTGGGTGCGCCGGTGATGGAGGCGGCCGGGAAAAGCGCGCGAAAGATTTCAGACACGCTTTGCTTGGTACGGCACGTCACCGTGCTCGTCATCTGCCAGAGAGTCGGATACTTCTCAGCCGTAAAGAGGTGCTTGACACCTACGGATCCCACGTCTGCGATTTGGCCCATGTCGTTACGCACCATGTCCACAATCATGATATTTTCAGCCCGGTTCTTCTCAGAACAGAGTGTCTGAGTCCCTTTTTCTCTGTCCTGTGCGGGCCAAAGGCCGCGCGGCGCGGTGCCTTTCATGGGCCGGCAGACGAGGTCCTCTCCCTCGAGCCGGAAGAACAGCTCGGGGGAGGCTGAGCAGATGTGATACCGGCTCGTTTCGATCAACGCCCCGTAATGCGGGCCCTGCGCCTGGACCATGGCCGCGAACAACTCCGCCGGTTTGCTCAAGCCAGATGCGGTGAGGCGGAGCGTGTAGTTGACCTGGTAAGTTTCGCCCGTCCGGATGTAGCTCTTGATGCGTTGAACCGCCGCACCATACTCTTTGAGTCCCACAGGGAACCTCCAGTCCCACACCGCAGCTTTGGGCATCGTTTCAGGTCCCGAGACCACCTCCGGTTTTTCGAAAAGCCCGAACCACGCCAGCGGAAAGTGCCGATCCGCGACCACTTTGAAGGCCGGATCAAAAGCTGGCGCCGCTTCGTAAGATACGAAGCCAACGGCAAAGCATGGTCTCCGTTCCACCTCCTCCTGCACGCGGGCCAGCAAGGGCATCACCTCAGGGATTGACCTGGCTTCGAAGATTTCCAGTAGCCGCCGAAAGCGCAGCCACCGCTGCGTCGCGGGGTCATGGAGTAGCGCACTGCCGGCCTGAGAGCACACGCCAAAGTGTTAGCCCTTATCGCCCCGTTTGGCAAAATCTTCGCCGACGTGCTCGCAGGGGATCAGGCGTGAGGGAGTCACGGGAAAAGCGGCACAGGCCCGTTGATGGAGCCGATTGTTCATGGGGCGCTCCGATGGTCCTTTCTGAACGGGCGTGCGGCTCTGCTTGCGGCTTGGTTTGGATTGGCGGGCAGAAACTATCCGGACGTCCGCGACTGCCGTTCAACCCGCTTTGACCTCGACGAATTGCCTGGTGATTTGGCCATCGCCGGCGGTGCAGAGGAAATAGCCTTTCTCCGATGTTCCGTCGTGATTGTCCCGGCTGATCGCGCAGCAGCGGTTCGTGGTCAGCACCGTGCCACCAGAGTGTCGTTCGGTGAAGCCGTGGAAGTGGCCGTCAAGGACGGCGACGAGATTGAAATCCTTGAAGCGCTCGAGGACTTCATCGGCATTGAGCGGCCGGTACCTGACATCCGCCCCCAGTGGAAAATGAGTGAACACCACGGTGGGAGCCGCGGGCCGCATTTTGGGCAGCCGATCGTCGAGCCATTTTAAGGTGGGGGTCTGGATGCGCGTTTGCTGCCAGGCCCGGCCCTGCGTTGAATCCAGGCCGACGAATTGCCAGCCCCTGTGCTCGAAGCTGTAGTTCAGGCTGTCCGGGAACAGTTCGTTCCAGGCCGAGCGGTCAGTATCGGAGACATAATCGTGGTTGCCGATCACCGCAAAATAATCCATCCCCAGCGAGCGCAGAAAATTCCGCATCGGCCCGAGTTCCGCCTGGGTGCCGTTCTCGACCAGGTCACCGACTATCAGGCAAAACTCCGGCCTTGGATTGTGGGAGCGAATACTGGCGCACACCCGCTCGAACCACGCCGCGCAACGAGCAGTATGAAAATGGGTATCGTTGATCGCAATGAATCGGAAGGCACCCGCGCTGCCATCATGTCCCCAACGCGCGCAGCCGGGCCAGAAGCCGGCCGTCAGCAGTGTCCCCGCACCCAGACGCAACCAATCACGCCGGTTCAGTTGTGACTTCCTCCGCATACGCGGTTTGGTCTGCGTTGTTGGGGTTTGACAATTTGCGTATCGCGATCGCCGGCCGTCGGCATGGGCCGACGGGACTTCTCCGCGGCTAGTCTTCGACTTCGAGCACGAGAGCGCCAGGCTCGATTCGCAGGCTTTTGAGCCCCCGCAAAACCGGGGATCCGTTTCGGTCGCCCACGGCCTGGCCCAGGAGGTTTTCTCCTTTCAAGCCAGCTAGCCAGGCCTTCGGCAGGCTCAACCCGAAGACCGTGACATCCTCGAGTATCGCATAGGGCGCCCCGCCGTTGCCCAGCGAAAGACGGAACCGGCCACGCGCGCGGAACATCTTGCCGCCGCCGATCGGGAAGTCTTGCGGGATGGGCACAACCAGGTAAGCGTTGATGGCGTCGCTTGCGAACTCTAATCGGACGGACTTTCCCAAGTCGGTGTTGGCGTTCAAAAGCCCGTTGATTTCCCGTTCAGTCAACTTAAACGTTTTTGAGCCCGGCACATAGGTTCGATCCTGGTCCGATTTTGCAGTAGTATGGGCGGTTGCTGTACTGTTAGGGACGGACGTTGCTGGCATCTCAAGCGTGGAAACGGATCCGCTCGAAGCTGCTGGCGATGGCGCAGCATCGGCCCCGCCGCTGAGCCGCTGGATCTTTTGGTCGACGGTCGCTTTTTCCGAGGCGGACAGGACGACCGGTTTAATCGGGCGCTGGATCCACCAGATAGTGACAAAAACGGTCACCACCATAAGCAGCAACAAGGCAATCAACGTCCCGCAGCCGTAAAGCAACCACCGGGTTTTCTTCGGAGGGGGGAGCGGCGTGGACGGAGCCGAAAGCGGAGCTGGCGCGGACGGAGTGTTTGGAACCATACCAGGAGATCATGGAGATCGCCGGACCTGAGTCAAGAATGAGAGTCACCCTGAAAGTACCCCCCTCCGTCCTGGGTCGGAGCGCCGAGTTGTACTCGGCTTACAGGAGGCCGTCCGCTCGCTTAAGCCGATTCGAAATCGGCGCTCCGACCCAAGACTGAGGCGACACCCCTAAAACCGGTTGGTAAGCCAGCCGGGATGGCCTACTGTGACGCCTGATGAAAGCGCTGATTTTTGACTTGGACGGGACGTTGGTGGACTCCGTGTATGCGCATGTGCTGGCGTGGCAGTTGGCCTTCGCGGAAGCGGGGTTGCCGATCGACGGCTGGCGTTTGCACCGGCGCATGGGCATGAGCGGCGGGCTGTTCAAGCGGGCCGTCATGCGCGAGTTGGGACGCACCATCTCGATGCCGCGTCTGCAAGCACTGGACAGGCGCCACGGCGAGCTGTTCCGGGAGTTCCTGCCCACACCCCGTCCGCTGCCAGGCGCGGTCGAGCTTTTCCGCTTCCTGCGCCGGAACAACATCGTGCACGGCATCGCCACTTCCAACCAGCGGCCTAACATTAATTCCTCACTCAAAGCCTTGGGGGTCACGAAGGACACCGTGGTGGTGGAGCGCGGCGACGTGGCGCGCGCCAAGCCGGAACCGGACCTGTTCCTGGAATGCCAGGAGCGCCTCGGGGCGGACGTGAAGGACTGCTATGTGGTTGGGGACGCGGTGTGGGATCTGATGGCAGCTCGCCGGGCCGGCATGCTCAGTGTCGGCCTCCTGAGCGGCGGCTACGGCGAGGACGAACTGATTCGGGCGGGAGCCTTTCGGGTGTTTCGGGACGCGGCCGACCTCCACAATTACCTGGATGAGCTGGGCGTGCTGCCTTGAGGAAGGCAAGGCGAGAAATGTCGATTGCTGCTTAAGGCGGCAGCGATACAATCGCTTTGGTTATCGGGCATGAACCAGGAACTTGTGACTGGGTGGCTTGGGAAATGGGCGCGGACGCAGGCCATCATGAGTCTGCTCGGCGCAGTCGCCGTTTTCCTCGCCGGGGTGGCGGTGCTGGTCCTGACCTGGGCGTTGATGTATATGGTCTCGCTGTTCGTGCTCGGGCCGTGGCTGGGGTATCACCACTGGCTCTTGTCCGTCGCGGGGCTTGTTGTGATTCCGCTCTTGTTTTGGGGGAACGCCCGGACCTCCCGCGAGTATCTATCCGAATACGAGGTCACCACCGGAACCGCCTCCGGCACGGTGGTCAACTTCTACCTGCCGGGTGTTGGCATGGGCTCGACGGTCAATCCGCTGGCACCGAAAACCATTCAAACCGGCGCCAAGATGATCACCGACTGTCTCTATTTCGGGCCGAGAGTGGTGGTGTATGCCCTGAATTTATGGCGAAAGAGCGTCCGGCTTCGCCGCCTTGATGTCCCGTGGTGCGGCGCGGTGCTCACGGTGCTGTTCGTCGCCCGGCGAAAACTGTCCTTTCAGGAGATAGTGGACGCGGTTGACGGGCTCGATCCGACTCGCATTTTTCCTCAATTGCAGGACATCGATGGCGTCCTGTTCCTGAAATCCGATCCTCCCGGGTTGATCCTCGGCCCCGAATTGAAAGAAACATTTCTCGGGCTCGCCCGAGCCCGTGCCGGCCTATGACCAATGACTCGCCCGACCAACAGGAATTCACCGAGGCGCAGCCACTCCGCCGTCCGTCCATCCGTCAGGTCAGCGATTAGTCCGAATCTCGGGTGAGATGGTCTCTGGATCCTCGAGTTGAATCGGCTTTTTTCGTCCGCGGCTCAGGGGCTCGTCCAATTCGTAAAGAACCGCCTGATAGGATGCGATATCCTGGTACCGGCCAGGCGGCAGGTGGACAATGCAGGGGTGAGACCGGGTTTTTCCTGGCAGCAAACCTTCATCCAGAAGCAGTGGCATTGACGCCGCGCCAACCAGTTTTGCGTCCCGGTCGAAAAACGCGACTGAATACAAGAACCACAACGTGTTTGAGCCAGTGTTCTTGACGGAGATTCCCGCAAAAAAGGTCTCCCTGCCTGAGAGATTCATCACTTTCCAATCACACCTGGCCTTCACATCATCGCCAAACTCCCGGGTAAAGGCGGCTCTCGAACCCGGCTTGACCAAAGTAAATTTGATCTCACCTTCTATCGACGCAGCCCAGGCCGAAGAGACAAGCAGTGCCAGGATCAAAACTTGCAGGGTGGCTTTCATGGGCGCACCAAATCAGACAAAACCGGCCGTGTAAAGGTTTCTCAGCGGTATTCCCCGACCGGCCATTGCCTTTGGAATGCTAAAGCCCCCGGTTGGCGCGTGTTGCTGCGGACTGAAGTCCGCGCGCCGGCGCAGAATGTGAACGGAATCGGAGATTTAGATCGGCCCTTCACCGATCTCCGCCGCTGTGTCGAGCGTATTAGCGGTCCGTTTGGAATTGACAAACAAAAGGAACCAATAGACGGGCGCCAACAATAAGAAAGGCGCCGCCTCCAGGAACATCGCAATCGAAAACAGGACGTAGCCGGCCAGGATAAGCGGCCCTTTCCTGAGAGATCCCATGGTGCCGCTGCGAAGGACCTCGCCCTGGGAAAAAATGTAAACGTAAGGCATATAATTGCAGTAAGGTCCCACCGTGCAGCCGCACTCAGGACAAAACCACCCATTGTGCTCCTGCGGCGTGAAACAATGATGGCATAACGGGACCGCTCGGTCGTCGTTCGCCAAACCTTCAACCTCCGGCCCCCACGGGTCCGCTGTGCGAGGTGCGTTCATCACCCATTTAACAGCGCGATAGATAACTAACCCTGTGGCGGCGAGAATTATCAATGCCGCCAGTTCCATTTCCTTGTCGGCACTCATCATATGCCCGAGGCTAACCTTTTGTTCGAGGCTGTAAAGCAACCAGCGCAGCCTTGGAAGTCCTTCCGCAGCGAGATCAAAAACTCAACGCCCGGCGAAAATCGCGTTCAAGCCCTTCATGGCTCAGGCTTGAACTGGAACACCCTGGTGCCGTCAGGGAGGTTCGTCGACGCCCATTGGTACCTGATTGGCCCGGTGCTGTTTGTCGTTAGCGTCAACTTCGGGCTGCGTGGTCGAACGGGTTCCCTGGGGTAGGCAGCCTCGGGCCGGGTGTGGCGGGCGGAATGATGGCACCCGAAGCAGCCGGCGAGCAGTGCCAGCACAGCGACGGCCTTCATTTTTTCGGCGCCCATGCTTTCAAGAACGCCAGGACCTTCTGTGGACTGTGATGGTCGCCTTCTTCGAGTTCGGCGGTGTTCTTGGTGGCCAGGTGCTTCCCTTCCGAATCAAGGACCACAAGGGAAGGAAGCCCCAGCTTATCTGCCTGGAAGCTGGCGACCAGGTTCGCGTTATGGCCTTTGTTCACATCGACCAGGATGAGGGTGTAACCGGTCTTCAGTTGCTCGCTGACGGCCTTGTCGGTCTCAAAGAGCTTATGCAGCTTGTGACACCAGCCGCACCAGTTCGCGCCGAATTGAATCAGGATGCGTTTGTTGTCTTTCCTGGCCTCCGCCATGGCGTCGCTGATTTGTTTCTGGCCGTCGAGCGATTCGTCATAGAGCTTTGGCCGACCTTCCTTGGGGACCTCAGCCGGGATCGAAGTTGCGGGGGCGGCAAGCGATAGAACCAGCATCGGAAGGAGGACCTCCAGCATGAGTTTGGCATTCATGAGAACGAAAGTGTTCGAGGAAGTTGGCGCTCGGCGCGTGCCCGGTCAAGAGCCTGCATTGTTCGGCGCGGAAGCACCGACCTCTTGGCAGACTGTTCAACGTACTGCGGCCTTCTTCGTGACAACGTCGTCATTCGAAATCCCAGCGCCCTCGTAATGAGTGAACGGCGGAAACTTCGTGTGAGCCTGGCGGCGGCTTGACTGGCCCGGCTCGGAAGATACCCTCAGGCACATGAAGCGTGTTGAAAAACATCCATCCGTTGCGACACGCAAAAGCGTGGCACGGTTTGCAGGGATCGACCGCCAGCCTCTAATCGCGCTGCTAAGCGCGCTGGCGCTGGTTAGCCTGTCCGGATTCACTGCCCGGGCAGCGGAGCCCCAGCATTACGACCAGGACGGGTTCAGTTTTGATTACGACCCCACCCTGAAAGTCGAAGTGGTAAAAACCAACGACATCGTGACGCTCAATCTCACAGGTTGCAGCAACCTGGTGTTCACCATCCAGCGGGCCACCTTCCCGATGCGCGGCGACATTTATGGGAAAGCCCTCGTGGAAGGGATGCAAAAGGGCATGAAGGGCGCCGGAGCCAAAGTCGAAAAAATTCGAGACGTGAAGTTGCGCATCGGCGACAAGGAACGCACTGGACGCGGGTTCACTTACTTGCTGGGCGGCGTCGAGTTCTTTTATCAGGCATTCTGCTGGGACGTTTCGATGGGCATCGTCAACCGACCGGTATTGGTCTTTTTGACTCAGTACCCGCCGGCGTCGGAGGCCGCCGTTAAACCACTGATGGAGCCCACGCTGCGGTCGTTTCGATATACCAAGCCATAGGAGGTTCCGGAGGCGTACCGTTTTTCGTTCCAACCAGGGTCTTGGATTGTAATAGCGCAACGACCTGACCTGCGCATATCGTCTGTTCGATTCAGTCACCATATGAGCGATCAGAACGAGCCGAAGAAGGTTGAAAACAAAGTAAACGTCAGGGTGGCTTTATCGTGGGGCATTCCTTGGTTTGCCGGAATGCTCTTCACGATGGGCTTCTCACCACACCCCTCGGGTCTAGATTTTTGGGGGCAAGTGGTGCAATGGGTGTTTTATTTCTTCGGTTGGCCTTTCATTCTTGGCCGAAAATTGGGGGCTCTGCCAGTCATCTGAGAATTCTTCCTCAACAAAAATCCGCTAGTGCACAGGTCAAGTGATTCCGGATGAATATTCATGTAACCGCAGCATCTATTCGAGTTTAGCGGCCGAGGTTTGATTCGTTTTTTCGCCCTCCACAGAGTAGAACTGCGGGAAACGTGACCGCATACCTGCCTGTTCAGCGTCTTCAGGAAATCGTTCCACCAGCCATTGAGCTGTCATCTCGGCAACACTGCTTTCTTTTAATCCCCTGTACGCGACCGGCAAAAACACTTGTCTATCCGGCCGGGAAAAGTAAAAGCATTCGTACGCGATGTCGCGCAGGTCAGGGTCTCGACTAAACGTCATTCGAATCAAGGCCGGTTGAAGAGGCTTCGTGAAGCAACCGTAGAACTGAAATCCCCTTGAGGCCAAGCACTGTTTGCTCATGGCATCTGTGAAACGAAATCGAATCCAGCGTTGTCGCTCAAGGAGCCGGTTCGCTTTCCTTTGGTATGGAAAATCCTTCGCACGGACCCATTTGAGCAGCCGTGGCAAGACGCTTTCGCCAAGCGCGTTTAACGCGGTCTCGATTTCGGCATCGTTGAATTTGCGTCTTCCGTCCCCCTCTTCAAACCGAAGGTTCGTGTCATACGCATCCAGCCATTCTGAAAGACAGTGACCTCGATAGATGGGTTCAGCCGATTCATGCCAAACGAGAACTCCTGATGTGAGAATGGCGGAGACCAAGGCTGACAGCCCGAGGAGAATACGGTGGTGCTTCAGCCATTTACTCATGGCGCTTCTCACCAGGAGGGTCTCGGCTCGAACAGCTGCTTAACCGATTGGCGGATTAGCACGATTATGGTGAACGCGCCAAGAACTGTGCCGAACGGCATGAAGATGCACTCCACACACGCCATGACGAAACAGGACCTGTAGTGCACTCGACGAGCGATAAACCTCCCGGCCAGGAGCACGAAAACCGTGAACGTCCACCCTGCCAAGATGAACAACGAGGCGAATGCAACGAAGAACCAGCCGATGAAGGCAGGAGGTTGATTATTTGGCGAACCGAACTTCTCTGGCGCAAGGACCATGAACAGCCCCATCGCCAGATGAATCAGCGGGAAACAAGCGAACAAAGCTGCCAATCCCGCCACAATATAGTGAAAGATGGACAGGAGCTTTAAATGCTGCTCGTCCGTCTTTTCCGGCTGGGTTGGCGGATTTGAGTTCATTGGGAGAAGCTCAGGGCGACTTGAATGCCTGTTCTACCCCGCGTTGGTTCGCGAGGAGCTTCCCGGTGGCATTCTTCATGCCTCCCAGGCAAATCCACCTCAGCGCCATACCTTTGGTTAACTGCTCGAACGCTGGTGTGGAGCGGGTGATGGGAATCGAACCCACGTGTGAAGCTTGGAAGGCTTCCGTTCTACCATTGAACTACACCCGCGCTCAGGGAAATACTAACGGGAAGCCCTGGATTGTCAATGTCACGAAGGGGGCGCGAGTAATCCTCGTTGCGACTGGCGACTACTTCGTCTGGCGCTTCGTCCCGGAGTTTGTCCCATCGTTTTCCTGGATGAGCGCAACGACCCGGGTGGAACCAACGACAAAGTGCAAGACAAAGTGGTGGACAAAGTGGAGGGAGTGCTAAAACAGGAGGCGCGTTCCCGGAAGGTCGTGGACTTTCGCGGTGGATAACGTAACCTGCCAATGCAGGAGTTGGTCTGTGTTAGAAGAAAGGTGATGCGAAAGGCCTATGGCCAACGGTAAGAAGTTTGCGTGGGGCAAATGGCTGGTAATTCTGTTGCTGCTCGGCGGCGGGAGCGCCGGGGCGGTGTATTATCTCAAACACCGGGGCTCGGCCGCTACGGAGTACCAGACCGGAGCCGTGACGCGCGGGGATTTGGTGCAGGCGGTGACTGCCACCGGGCAACTGGCGCCTGTCGTCAACGTTCAGGTCGGCAGCCAGATCTCCGGCATCGTCCGTGAACTCTTTGCCGACTTCAACTCGGTGGTTCATTCCAATGAGGTTATCGCACTGATCGATCCCTCGACTTACAAGGTCAACGTGCTGAAAGCCGAGGCCGAGCTGGCAAATGCCAAAGCGAACCTGGCGCTGGCCGAGGTCCAGGCCAAGCGCTCCGAGGAATTGTTCAAAAACAACCTGGTATCGAGTTCGGACCACGATACGGCGCTGGCACAGTTGAAGCAGGCGCAAGCGGTGGTGCAGAGCGACGAAGCGAGTCTGCAGAACGCCAAAGTGCAGCTTTCCTACTGCACGATTTTCGCCCCGGTGGACGGCGTGGTCGTTTCGCGGAACGTCGATGTGGGGCAAACCGTCGCCGCCAGCTTCAACACGCCGACGCTGTTTCTGATCGCGGGGGACCTGAAGCAGATGCAGATCGACGCGCTGGTGTCGGAAGCGGACATTGGCGGCGTCGCGACCAATCAGGACGTCAATTTCACGGTGGACGCTTATCCTTACCGGACGTTCCAGGGCAAAGTGTCCCAGGTGCGGTATGGCGCGATCACGAACCAGAATGTCATCAGCTACGACTGTGTGATTCAGGTGAATAACGCCGACCTGAAGCTGCTGCCCGGCATGACGGCCAACGTCTCGATCGTCATCGCGGAACGCAATAATGCGCTTCGGATCCCGAACGCGGCCTTGCGCTTCCGGCCGGCGGATGTCGTGGCGGCCGAGACAAGGACCAACGCGCCGGGGCTGCAGGCGATGGGCCAGGGTTCGCGGAGCGGAGGCGAGGGGGCGGGTCGGCCTGGGGGAATGCGCGGCGGGATGGGCGGCGGCGGCGGCGGGTCTGCGGCTTTTGGCGGCGGCGAGCGGCGCGGACAGGGTGGTGAAGGGGGAGCGGGTGGCGCGCGCCGCCCGAAACAGGACAAGCAAGTGACCCGGACCGTTTACGTCCTTCCGGCACGGAGCAGCTCCAGCGATCCCTCGGAATTGAAACCGCAACCTGTCCAGATTAAGACCGGCATCAGCGACGGAGTCATGACCGAGGTGGTGGAGGGGGTCGAGGAAGGCGCCCAGGTGGTCACCAGCATGATCGCGCCGTCGGATTCCTCGCGCCCGGCTGCCAACCCGTTTGGCGGGGGCTTCCGACGGTTCTAAGCAGAGAGCCGCCCCGGCGGCTCCTGGCTGCCTGTTGGTGCCGGGTTATTTTGAGGCGAGGGGTCGGCTTGCCAGGTCCGCCCCAGCCCTTACTTTGATGCTCGATGCCGGAACAAGACCGAAATCCACCCTCCCTGGTCGCCAGTGTGCCCGAGGAGGTAACGGGCCAGCCGCGGCGCGTGGTGCTGGGGCATTTGTTGTGGCGGCAGACTTTTGCGTCGCTGCGGCACCGGAATTTCCGCCTCTTCTTTGGGGGCCAGTTCATATCGCTCATCGGGAGTTGGATGCAGAGCACAGCGCAAGGCTGGCTGGTTTACGAGCTGACGGGCTCGAAGATGCTGCTGGGCGTGGTGAGCGCCGTGGGGTCGGCGCCGATGATGTTGTTTTCGATGTGGGGCGGATCGATCGCCGACCGGCACCCAAAACGGCGGATCGTAATCTGCACCCAGACCGCGTTGATGGTGGGGGCGTTCGTGTTTGCGGCCCTGGTCGGCCTGGACGTCATCCGAACGTGGCACATACTGGTGCTGGCCGCCTTTGGGGGGCTGGCGATGGCGTTCGACATGCCGGCGCGGCAGGCCTTCACGGTGGAGATGACCAGCCGCCAGGACCTGATGAACGCGATTTCTCTCAACAGCTCGATTGTCAACAGCGCCCGGGTGATTGGTCCGGCAGTTGCGGGCTTCCTGATGGCGCAGGTGGGGATTGCGATGTGCTTCTTTCTGAACGGCCTGAGTTTCATCGCGGTGATCGCGGGATTAATGCTGATGCGGTTGCCCGCCTTCGAGCGCCCCGAAAGGCCAGAGTCGGCGTGGGCGCACTCCGCCGAAGGGCTCAAGTACGTGTGGCAGCACAGGCGCATGCGAGCCAGCCTGGTCCTGTTTGCGATCGTCGGGATTTTTGGGTGGTCCTACGCCGTGCTGATGCCGGCGTTCGCGACCGACGTGCTGCATGTGGGGCAGGAGAAGTACGGCATGCTGCTCAGCGCCAACGGCGTGGGGGCCCTGCTCGGCGCCCTGACGGTCGCGACTTTTGGCAGCACTCTCAGCCGACGGCTGCTGGTGCTGGGTGGGCTGGGGGTTTTCGCATTGATGCTGCTGCTGCTGGCGGTGGTCAATCACTACGTTTTGGCTCTGGTTTTCCTGGCGGCGGGCGGCTGGGGCATGCTGCTGTTTTTCTCGACGATCAATACCGTGCTGCAGACCGATTCGTCGGACGAAATGCGGGGGCGGGTCATGGGGATTTGGGCGCTCATCTTCGGCGCCATGACGCCGGCTGGCGGGCTGGTGGCCGGCGCTCTCTCGCACTACTTCGGAGTCCGGTGGGCGATAGGCGCGGGCGCGGGCATTTGTGCGCTCTCGGCGTTGATCGTATGGTTTGCGGGACGGCGGAGAATGGCGGAAAAGGCCGGCGAGTAATAGGCCAGGTGAAACATTCGCGATGAGCACGGTCATTAAGCTCGAGAGCATTCAGAAGGTCTACCAGACGGGCGGCGTCGCGGTCCATGCTGTGCGCGGCGTCTCGGCGGAGGTCGCCGCCGGCGAGTTTGTGGCGATCATGGGCGCCAGCGGCTCGGGCAAATCGACGTTGATGAACATTATCGGCTGCCTCGACCGGCCCACCGAGGGACTGTACCTGCTGGACGGAACCGATGTTTCCAAGCTCAGCCGCGATGAATTGGCCGACATCCGCAACCAGAAGATCGGGTTCATTTTCCAGGGATTCAACCTTCTGGCCCGCACCTCGGCGCTGGAGAATGTTGAACTGCCGATGCTCTACTGGCACCGTGGCATGGCCGGCCGGGACCAGCACCAGCGGGCGATCCAGGCGCTCGCGCTGGTCAACCTCGCGGAGCGCGCCGGCCACCACCCCAACCAGCTTTCCGGCGGACAGCAGCAGCGCGTCGCCATCGCGCGCGCGCTGGTCAACCAGCCGTCGCTGCTGCTGGCGGACGAACCGACTGGCAACCTCGATAGCCAAACCAGCATCGAAATCATGGGCGTTTTTCAGAAATTGAACGAGAGCGGCATCACCATCGTGATGGTCACCCACGAGCTGGACATCGCCCGCTACACGAAACGGAACCTCATTATGCGGGATGGCCGCATCGTCACCGATGTCCAGGTGACTGATCGGCTCAGCGCCGAGGAGGAACTGCGCCGCCTGCGCGACGCGCAACAAGCCGTCAACCTGACCGCATGAAAAGAATCTGGGCCACCATCAAAATCGCCCTGCGGGCATTGCGCCGGAACAAAATGCGAACGTTGCTGACAATGCTCGGCATGATCATCGGTGTCGCCGCCGTGATCTCGGCCGTCAGCATCACCAACGGCGCCAAAACGCAAATCGAAAACCAGATCGCGAGCATGGGTCAAAATGTGATCCTGGTCTTCTCAGGCAGCTTCACCCGGGGCGGCGTTCATACCGGCTGGGGCAGCGCCGGCACTTTGACCCTCGAGGATGCCGAGGCCATGCAGCGCGAACTCCCCGGCGTAACGGCGGTCAGCCCCGAAGTCCGCACCTCGAGCCAGGTCGCCGCCGGCAACCAAAATTGGTTCACGCAGATCCTCGGCGAGTCACCGTCCTACTTCGACATCCGGCAGTGGCCAATCGTCGCGGGCTCTTCTTATACCGACTTGGACATCCGCGCCGCCACCAAAGTCGCTGTCATCGGCAAAACCATCGCCGATCAACTCTATCCGGGCGAGGATCCGGTGGGCCAGATACTACGGATTCGGAATGTTCCGTTCAAAGTCCTGGGCATGCTCATGCCCAAGGGGCTGTCGGTCCAGGGCCAGGACCAGGACGACTTGATCATTATACCGTACACCAGCGCGATGAAACGCGTGCAGCGCGTCACCACGGTCAGATCGATCATCGTCCAAACCGCCAAGCCGACGTTGCTGGCCCCGGTCCAACTGCAGATCACCGACCTGCTGCGGCAGCGCCATCGAATTACCGCGGGGCGCGATGACGATTTCACCGTTCGCAACCAGCAGGAGATTGCCGATATGGCCACGGCGCAATCGAAAACGATGACGATGCTGCTGGGCGCGATTGCCGGGGTGTCGCTGCTGGTTGGCGGCATCGGGATCATGAACATCATGCTGGTGAGCGTGACGGAACGGACGCGCGAAATTGGCATTCGCATGGCGATTGGAGCACGGGGCAAGGATATCCTGGTGCAGTTCCTGGTGGAGGCGGTGACGTTAAGTGCGATCGGCGGGCTTGGAGGGATCGCCGCAGGTTTGGGTGGATCCCGGCTGGTGTCTTCGCTGATGACGTGGCCGACATTGACGCCCCCTTCGTGGGTGGCCATCGCGCTGATCTCGAGCGCGGCGGTGGGCATGGTGTCAGGGTTCTACCCCGCCTGGAAGGCGTCGAAGCTCGACCCGATCGACGCGCTGAGGTATGAGTGAGGCGCCCAGTTGTGAATGACTCAGAGAGGCGTACTAGACGCCTTTCCTACGGTTGAGGGCTCTGATAAAGCCGGAAGAAGAGGCTGGGGGCATTTGGCGAATTGGTGAAGGGGCTCAAGGTTCCGGCGAGGTTCGTGAACGGTCCGGCGGAGGCCGGGCTGGCCTGGAGGCCGAAGGTCGGATCGTTCCAGTGCAGGACGGTTGTTGCTTCCAGGCGATCGATGCAGAGAAGAACTCGGTTCGGGGAGCTGTCGCTGGTCACCGAGGCGAAGGAAAGCCCGACCTTGAGGTCATCGATGAGGAGGGCGGCACCGAGCGTACTTTCCTGACGGAAGCCGATGGAGTTGATAGAGACGGAGGATTGTGGATCACCGCCGACCGCACCCGGGGTAGCTTCGGATGCCGGGTTCACCCAGAGGGTCGTGGCCGCGGTATCGATGGCGTACCGGCTGACGACGGTATAGTAAGTGTTCGTGCTCAGTGTGGCCGCGTGAGGCTGGTTGGTGGCGGAACCGTTTGCGACGTAGAGGCGGACTCCGCCCGGCCAGGCCTCAGAAGCGCCCGCGTAAATCCGCGCACGAAATGAGCCGCCGCCAAACAAGTGCGCGAAATATTCGGGCGCGAACCTCGGAACGCCCAGAAACTTGATCCTAAAACTCGAGTAGATAACAAACCGGGCGCCTGGCGCATACGGAGCGCCGGGGAGTGGAGCCAGGACATCCTCGGTTCGAGAGTTCGCGAGTTGCAGTTGGGCGGCAGTGACCCGGCAATCGCCGGGGGTTCCCGACCGTGTCGCCCATAGAAATCCTGAGTTGGTCACCACCGATCCGTCGGAATAGCCGAATGGTTCGAAGAAGACACAAGAACCTGACGGCGTGACTGCAAACGGAAAAGAGGACTGAGCGGGTTTTGCGCCGTCACTTACTTCGAGGGTAATCAGCGCAGGGCCGCGCGCACCCGGCGCTGGCGTGAGAAGGACGAAGCGGTTGCTGCCACTGCCGCCGCAGGAGATGTGGGTTGTGTTGTTAGGGATCAGCGGAGGATTTCCTGACCTGCCGGTGACCGTGAGGTTTTCAGCAAGGGTCTCCAGGTCGCCAACCGTGAATGGTAGCGCGACAGTGGAGCCGGAGCCCTCCACCAGATTCGTGCCGGCAATGGAGGAAACAAAAGGTGGTGTGTTGTCCGGCAAAACGGTGACAAGGAACCTGGCGACGCCGGAGCGGCCGCCGGTGTCGGTAACCCGGAGCGTGATCATGGCAACGCCGGGCTGGGTCCCGGCCGCAATCAGGACGCTCCGCTCGGCACCAGAACCGGAGACGTTAATGTTGCTTTGTGGAACCACGGATGGATTTGACGTCAGAGCACCCACTGCGAGAGCCTCGGGCGGATCCTCAGCATCCGAAACCGCAAAACTCAGCGGCCCGGCGGATTGGTTCAGCCGCACGGTCTGATCCGAAATCGCGGAGATGTGCGGCGGTGTGTTGGTGCCGGCGATTGGAGCGCCGAAGACCGTGACCATGTCAAAGCGAATGGTTCCGGCGCGCGAATACTGGTTAGTGCCGTAGGTCGTAACGTATTCTTCTGTTCCAAAAGGCAACACGGAACTTTCAAACTCGCTGACGATCCGGAAAGCGAAATCCGGATTGTCTTCCACGCCCGCCAGGGTGGTCAGGTCATTGGTTTGCGGCTCGTAATAGGAGGGGTTAGAGGAAACGGCGGCGGCGGAAATCGAACCTGGCAGGTCCAGAAAGTGCATTCCGTCGCTTGAATATTGCAGGCGGCAGTATTTGCTGGCGCTGCTGCTAACCCGGTGGTCCCAACGGACCACGATGTCGGAGTAGCCCAAAGTGCTGACGTCAAACTGCGCGCCGGCGGTCTTGTTGCCCGTGGCTTGTGCCGGATACTGCGTCGTGTTCCATCCGGTGTTGCCGGTCGAGGCCGGGTCGTTGGTGGAGCCGGTCGCGAACGTCGCGGTGACGCCACCGAGTAGGCTGGCCGTGCCCTGTCCGCATGAAGGGAGGACCGCGTTGTTGAAATTCCACTGGGCGATGATCTCGGCCGGAGCAACGTGCGGAGCCAGGCAGAAACAGAGAGCGCACAGGGCGAGAATGAAACGTTTCATCGGCTCCGGGTTTGCTTTTGACTGCCCGGATTAGAAGGAAGGTCCGCGAGGACGTCAAGTGCGACGTGCCCGGGACGGGCTCCGAGGTTTTCAGATCCGTCAGCAGCTACCGTTAGGCAAACGGAGCAAAGGAAAGGGGAGCGTTATCCGGCGCAGGAGTTCAGCAACGCCTCGGCGTGTTTGCGGGCGGCGTCGCTTTGGCCCCCGAGCATTCGGGCCAGCTCCGTCACGCGGTCCGCCGCCTCGAGCCGCGAGATTTCCGAGATCGTGCGTCCGGCTTTTACCTGCTTGCTGGCCACGAAATGCACCGAGGCAGGCGCGGCGACGTGTGCCAGGTGCGTGATGCAAAGCACCTGCCGGTTGTGAGCGATCTGCTGCATCTTTTCACCCACCGTCCGGGCGGTTTCGCCGCCGATGTTCGCATCCACCTCATCGAAAACCAGCACCGGGATTTGGTCTTCGGCGGCAAGGACGGTTTTCAAGGCGAGCATGACACGCGCAAGTTCGCCCGAGGAGGCGATGGCACGCAAGGGGCGCGGAGGCTCCCCGGGGTTGGGAGAAAATAGAAACTCGATCGCATCAAAACCCTGGAAGCTCACCCGGGGCGGGTGTTGGGGCTTGTGAGGGTCCGGTTGTGGGGCGGTGATCATCTCGGTGTCCGCCGATTCCAACGATGAAAGGCTGATGTCAAATCGGCTCTGCTTAAAGCCAAGGTCGGCAAGCTGCTTCACTACTTTCTTGCTGAGTTGCCCGAGCAGGTTGCGGCGTTTTTCCGAAAGCGCGCGGCCGCAGAGCCTCAATTCCTTTCCCAGGCTCCGGGTCTGCTCATTGAGACGCGCCAGTTCGGATTCGCGCTGCTCCAAAGCGGTCAGCTTGCGTTGCGTCTCCTGGCCGAATTCGAGTATTTCCGCCACGGATGAGCCGTATTTGCGCTTGAGGCCGTGGAGCAGGTTCAGACGATCCTCGAGTTCCCGCAGTCGCGCGGGATCCAGTTCGAGCCTCTCAGCGTAGCGCGAGAGTTCGGTTTGAAGCTCGCGGAACGCCGCCACCGCGTGTTCGTGGAGCGCGGGGAGGGGGGAGGCGGTGCTATCGATGCGGTTCAACTCCTGCAGCGTGCGCCCGAGCACCCCCGCCTGAGTGAACAGCGAGCCCTCATTGTCGCCGAGCAATTCGAGGCCGGTCTGGCTAAGTTGCAGCAGCCGGGCGGCGTTGCTCGCGCGCCGGTGCTCCTGGTCCAATTGCTCTTCCTCGCCGGGGAGAAAGTGGGCCGCCGAGATTTCATTCGCCTGGAACCGCAGCAGGTCCAGTTGGTGCGCGTAGGTCTTTTCATCGACAATCAGCGCGGCCTTTTCGGCTTCCACCGCCGCGCGTTTGCGCAACAATTGAGCGAAGCCCTCCCTCTCAGCTTCGAGGGCTCCGAACGCGTCCAACATGGCCAATTGTTGCGAAGGATTCAGCAGGGATTGATGCTCGTGCGGCCCGTGAATATCAACCAGCCATTCCCCGACTCCGGCCAGGATGTTGAGCGTGGTGGGTGAGCCGTTGATAAACTGGCGGTTGGCGCCGCTAGCCGTCAGAGTTCGTTTCACCACCAACTGGTCTGCTTCGCATGGCTCCAGCCCATTGGCATCCAGGAACGCGCCCAGCGGCGCTTTCAGGCGGCCGACGTCGAACACCGCTTCCACCGAGCAACTCTCGCTACCACTTCGGATCAGTGTCCGGTCGGCTCGTTCACCCAGCACAAGCGTCAGCGCGCCGATCAAGATAGATTTGCCAGCGCCGGTTTCGCCAGTGATGACGTTGTAACCCGGTTGGAACTCGAGGGTCAGATCGGTCACGAGCGCGAGATTCTTTATCCGGATGGTTGTGAGCATGTATCCAGTCCATGGTTGCCCGGTTTCGGCCGGGCCTGCAAAGAAAAACCGTCTGCCGGTGTATCCCCTCAGTCTTGGCTCGGAGCGCCGATTTTTAATCGGCTTAAGCGCGCCGACGGCCGTGTGTAAGCCGAGTGCAACTCGGCGCTCCGACCCAACACTGAGCGGATACCTGCCAGTGGCTGGGCCAGCGCGCGCTCCTGCCCGGGCCGAAGATGGGATAGCGAGAGCGGCTGCCGCCGGGGCGCCGCTTGCCGGAGAATGACGGGCTGGCTACACTGCAGGCTATCATGGCGTTCCGTTTCATCTTTTTGGGCTCGGGGACATCGCAGGGTGTGCCGATCATCGGCAAGGATTATCCACCGGCATTCCTCGCGAACCCCAAAAACCACCGCACCCGGCCATCCCTTTACATCGCCACCGAACAGGTCAAACTGGTCATCGACACTACCCCGGAGTTCCGGATCCAGATGTTGCGGGAACGGATTGGCTATCTTGATGCGGTGCTTTTCACGCATTCTCACGCAGACCACATTATGGGTCTGGACGACTGCCGGCGAATTTGCGACGCCCGTGGCGGTAACGCGCTGCCGGTGTACGCCAATGAGAAGACCATGAAGGACCTGGCGAGGGTATTTGCGTACGCCTTTCATGATGGCCCCTGGTTCAAAGGCTACTTCATTCCTGAGCCGCGCTTAATCGAAGGCCCCTTCCACCTCGGCGATTTGGAAATCGTGCCTTTGTCTCTGCCCCATGGGAAGACTGAGACTTTGGGTTTCCTGTTTGTGCAGGATGGTCATAAGCGGCTCGCTTATATGAGCGACTGCAAAGAGGTGCCCACGGCGGCGGTTGAGCACGCCCGCGGCGTGCAGGCCGCTGTGCTGGATGCGCTCCGCCTGGCTCCGCATCCTACCCACATGTGCCTGGATGAGGCACTAACGGCCGCCCGGCGCATCGGGGCCCACAAAACATATTTCACTCACCTCACACATGATTACGACCATGACGCGGCGCAGGCGGAACTCCCGCCCGGGGTCGAACTCGCCTACGACGGCCTTAAGGTGGATCTCGGCCCACTGAACGAGGAACCGCAATGACGCCGCCCGCGCGAACCGTTTTATGTTAGATTCAGGTTGGGATGTGCGAGCACCAAAGATGAGGCAATTTCTTGTCGCGCTGGTGTTGTTCCCGGCGGTGGCCAGTTTGTTCGGGGCTGTCCCGGGTACTCAGGTGGTGGTGGTGTACAATAGCCGGCTGCCCGAATCGAGGGCCGTGGCGGATTATTACGCGCAAAAACGCCAGATGCCCGCTAATCAAGTCCTCGGCTTCGCGCTTTCCACCAACGAGAGTATTTCGCGCGCTGAGTTCCGGGACCGCCTGCAGAGCCCTCTGGCCAAGGCAATTGCAGACCAAAAGCTTTGGCGAATCTCTGCAACCGGCTCCGCCGCCAACAAACAGGCAGCCGCATACGAGCGGCGCCCGGAAACCTCGATCATCCGGTACGCGGTCCTGTGTTATGGCATCCCGCTGAAGATCGCGAGAGACCCGGATTTGAAGGAGGAAGCCGCCGAGAGGCTGCGGCCGGAAATGCGCCGTAACGAGGCAGCGGTGGACAGCGAACTGGCGCTCCTGCCACTCTGGGAAGAAAAACTGCCGCTGACCGGCCCCTTGCGCAACCCCGTTTACGGAATGACGAACGCTGCCGCGATCAGTCCGACTAATGGCGTTTTGCTGGTGAGCCGGCTCGACGGGCCTACACCTGGGGTGGCACGAGGGCTGGTCGACCTGGCCCTGAAGGCCGAGGCCGATGGGCTCTGGGGACGCGCGTATTTCGACCTGCGCAATACCACAGAACCGGGCTACAAGCTGGGCGACGACTGGATCCGCGGCGCCGCCGAGCTTTGTCAGAGACTCGGGTTCGAAACGGTGATCGACGCGAATTCCGGCACTTTCCCGTCGGGGTTTCCGATGAGCCAAATCGCTCTTTACATGGGATGGTACGACGAGAACGCGTCCGGCCCGTTTGCGGAGCCGGCCGTGGAATTCATGCCGGGTGCTTTTGCGTACCACTTGCATTCCTTCAGCGCCAGCACCCTTCGCAGCGCGGGCAAAGGGTGGGCCGGGCCCCTGCTGGCCAAAGGTGTTACGGCCACCATGGGCGCGGTCGAAGAGCCCTACCTTTCCGGGACGCCGGATTTGCCGGTCTTCACGGCCCGTTTTGTTTATGCCGGGTTCAGTTTTGGCGAGGCGGTTTATGCCAGCCAACCTGTACTATCCTGGCAGATAACTGTGATTGGCGACCCGCTGTACCGCCCATGCGGCCGGGACTTTGACCAACTGCAGGACCAATTGCAGCAGCGCCACAGCCCTATGCTTCCGTGGTGCTATCTGCGGCTGATCGATCTGAATCTGGCGAACGGCAAACCGGCGGTCCAGTGCCTTCAGTTGCTCGAGCAAATGAAAGCTGCGACTCACAGCGCGGTGCTGGCCGAGAAAGTAGCCGACCTCTATTCAGCTCAGGGCAAGCCATCGTCTGCCGCGCAGGAATATGAGAATGCGCTCAAGCTCGATCCTTCCCCGATGCAGAAATTGCGGCTGCGGTTGGTCTTGGCAGAAAAGTTGATCGGGCTGAATCGTGAGTCGGAGGCTTACGACACCCACCTCGGCTTGCTGAAGGATCTTCCCGATTATCCCGACAAGCTTTCCGTCCACCGGAGCCTGCTGTCGTTGGCAATGAAATTGAACCGGCACGAGGAAGCCCAAAAATGGGAGGCGGCGATTAGCGCGGAACGCGGGGGCGGCGAGGGGTCGAAGCGTTGAAGCGTTAAAATGTTAAAACGTTGAAGCGGGACGCGGGGCTTGCGGGGGGGCTCTGTCGCATTTTCTCTCGGCGGCTTTTGTGGGAGAATCGCGCTTCTTCGCCCTTTAAGGCCTCAACCTTTCGGCGCCTCAACGGTTTCACGCTTTAACGCTTCAACGCTTTAACGGTTTAACGTCCAAACTCTTCAGTTCGCCACGAGGTCGCAAGGTCGCCGCTGTTGACCATCGAGGCACTGACGCACGGCGCGCGCCAGTTCAGGCGGGACGTAAGGTTTCGGCAGGAACACGGTTTCGCTTTTGCCGAATTCCCGGCCTATCGCCTCCGGGCTGTAGCCGCTGCTATAGATTACTTTGAGCCCCGGCTTGCGTTTCTTAAGTTGTTGCGCCAGGTCGCGTCCGCTGAGTCCGTCC
>DATDCV010000136.1:0-1683 GCA_036524155.1 Verrucomicrobiia bacterium | reverse complement strand
AGATTGTCGAAGCCGGCCTGGCGGAGAATGTCCCACGATTTGAACGCCATCTCGCGCGAATGAACACGGCCCAGACGGTCCAATAGCTCTTCATCGAGGGACTGAACGCCCATGGAGACGCGATTGACTCCGGCGTCGCGGAGCAGCCGCGCTTTGTCGAGAGAGACGGTGGCGGGGTTGCATTCAACGGTCCATTCTGCGGCGTTATCCAGGTTCAGGCGATGGAAGGCGGAGAGGATTTGCTCCCACTGCCGGAGGTTGAGAATGGAGGGTGTTCCGCCGCCGAAGAAGATGGTGCGGGGCTTAAGGTCCGTGGCGAGAAGCTCGAGCTCGCGAATCAGCGCGGCGACGTACCGGTTGATGAGCTCACCAGAAGATGCTTCGGAGAAGAACGCGCAATACGAGCACTTCTGCGCGCAGAAGGGCACGTGGACATATAAACTTGCTATCGGCTGGCCGGACGGCTCAAGCATAACGCAGTCTAACCCGGAGGTGGAACGACGGCCAACTCAAAGCATGATCAATGGGGCGCTGCGGGACGACTCGTCACGCCGCGAGCCAAGGGAAACGACTCGTTACCTCGTCGCCTACACGGTAGGAGGAAAAATTTGATGAACGGGGGCGGAGCCCCGGAGGGATCAAGGCACGTGAGGTTTGTGGACGTTCTCGGCCTTGGGGCCTTTGGGGCTGGAGACGAGGTCGAACTCGACTTCCTCGCCGGCGTTCAGGGTTTTGAAACCATTGCCCAGAATAGAGGTATGATGCACAAAGACATCCTGCCCCTGATCCTGGGAGATGAAACCGAAACCTTTCGAATTATCCCACCATTTAACTTTGCCACTGGCCATAGACTTTGGTTCTCCTGCCGAGGCGGACGGTCCGTACTTTACGGGCGGACACTGCATCTTGACCAACATAAGTCCGCATTCTGATAACCGGACGGTCACGCCTGGATTGCCCGCTATGCTATAACCTTGCGAAAAAACGTCAAGCGGGCTTTTACAGGCCATTTATCAGGCTTATTCCAAGGGAGGAGTCTATTCAATATGGAGGGCTTGCTCCAGTAACTGAGGAAGGTGGTTCAAAAGAGCGGCGTCGCTGGCGATGAGGTTGACGCCAGCGGCTTTTCCCTGGCTCTCAAGCGCAGCATTGCCATCCACGCCGAAGCCGATGACGGGAAGGTGTTGGGTGGCGGGGTTAAGCCTGAGTTGTGCAATGGCCTGGCAGACGTTGGTGCGAGTGGACTCGAGGTCTGCGAGAACGACCATGGGTTTGACCTGCTCGGCACACTGAACCAGCAGTGCGGCATCCTTGATGGCCTGGACGCGATAGTTCATGTCCTGGAGCCGGTTCACGAGTTGGGTGCCCGGCAGGAGTTTTTCATACAGGACAAGGGCGAGCGGTTGCGTCATGGGATGAGCATGAAATAGCGGAAGGAAAAATGCAAAAAATTTTGATGAGACGGTTTAAGATTAGGTGAAGCTGAATCTTGAGGCTGATAGGATTAGGCAAACGCAAGTTAGCCCCTCCTGAGCTGCTTGCGAATCCACTGCGGATCGCGCCTGCAATCCAGAATCCGCGAAACTCGAACCTCGTCACCCTCAATCCGGTAATAGATGGCATAGGGGAAACGGCGCGAAAACATCCGAAAGTAGCCGAGATACTTCCGGTGAACTCCTGCGT
>DATDCV010000135.1:0-2299 GCA_036524155.1 Verrucomicrobiia bacterium | reverse complement strand
TTCCGCCCTTTCGGAGTTCCCTCGCGGGTTGACTCCTGGCTTCCGCTTCGGTTGTCGTCATCTCCCCGTCGGGGACCTTTCACCCCGAGAGGCTCAGCACCTGCCGGACACACGAGCGCCGATTTCTAATCGGCTTAAGCGCGCCGATGGCCTCCTGTAAGCCGAGTACAACTCGGCGCTCCGACCCAAGACTGAGAGTGTACTCCCATCAGCCGCTTTTCGTTTACATTTCGTGTGGCGCTGGCCAGAGTCGAGCCATGTTGAGTCGGCCTTACATCCAGTTCGTCGTGGTCCGCGACCAAGGCTGAGCCCATGCCGACACGCGCAAAAAGGAACGCTTTCATCAGCGAGTTGCTGGCCGAGCCTTTTCCCAAAGAATGGGAGTCGTGGCTGTCGGCAAACATGACCCACTACCGCTTGTTGAGCGATGCCGAACGGGCGCGCCTCCGCGATGACGCCCGGGTCCTGATCGCGGAAAAGACCTGGGAAGGCTGCGACGGACTGAAGGTAACCGAGATGATGAAGCTCACGGTGGCTGCCCAGGCCGCCCTGTTGCTGCTGGGTCTGGAGCATGACTATTTCAGCCGGGTCCGGTCCATCGTGCTGTTCCCAAGCGCCTTCGAGTTGCCGGCCGAATCGTGGGAAGAGCGTGGAACCACCGCTTTAGGTCGGGCGGTTGATTACGGCACGGTTTTCCTGTCGTGGGAAACCGTGTTAGCCGAAGCGCGCGATCCCACGACCGGTCATAACCTGGTCATCCACGAGTTCACGCATCAACTGGATTTTCTCGACGGCTACACCAATGGCGTTCCGCCGCTGCGCGGCCGTGAGCAGACCCAGCGCTGGCAGCAGGTCATGCAGGGGGCATTCCAGCGCCTGCGACGCGATCTGCAAATGGGAGGCCAACCTTTCCTGGGCAGCTACGCCGCGACTAATCCAACCGAGTTCTTCTCGGTCACCTCGGAAAAGTTCTTTTCAGTCCCCGGACAATTGCGACAGTCGCACCGCGACCTCTTCGAGGTGTTGGCCGAATATTATCGGGTCGATCCCCTCCGTTGGTTCGAAGGAAAAGCCGGCGCGGACCTGCCCCCGGCGCCTCCTTCCGGCACTGAAATCAAGGCCGGTGAAGAGGCTCAGGGCACGGTGCCAGCACCCACGCCTGATTCCGACTTCATCGACTTCAAATGCCCCTATTGCCACAATCCTGTTTCCTTTCCCCACCCGGAAGCTGGTACCCTCAAGCAATGTCCTAACTGCCTGGAATCGATGATCGTTCCGAACACCGCCGGGGGCCACGCGGTACGCATTCCTTTTCCCATACGGACCGAGCGGCTCATTCTGCGGCGGTTCCAGACCTTGGACGCCAAAGATCTGGCCAACCTCATGTCGAACGCCGACATCCTGCGCTACCTGACCTGGACTACGATGACTCTGGAGGAGACCGAAGAGTGGATCGCCGGCCAGCACAGCATTCGCTTTCCCCAGCCCTCCGAGTATTGCTATTTCGCCATCGAAGCCATCCCAGCCGCCACGGTAATCGGCTTTGTTACTTTCTGGTTCCTGCACGATGAATCCGACCTCGCCCAGTTCGAAATCGTCATTCACCCCGATTTGCAACGCAAAGGATACGGGACGGAGGTCGTTCGCGCGCTTTTGGCTTATGCCTTCACGGGCCTGCGCGCGCGCCGCCTCACGGCGGAATGTGACGCCCGAAACCTCCCTGCGCGCCGCTTGCTCCTGAAGGCCTGTCTGCGCCAGGAGAGCGAATGCATTCAGGACCGTTTCCTAAAGGGTGAGTGGGTGAACACCGTCGGCTTTGCGATGCTGAAGGAGGAGTATGAACGGCAGTGCGCTGACAAGGAAGGTCGCCTGTAGTACAACAAAAAAGCCAGAGTTCATCCGGCTCTTCTGACACACGTCCTACTCGAGAACAGTGTCAGAATACCAGAACCCGTTTTTCTTGCATGTCACCAGTTGTGGGGACAGGGTTTTCCGGTGAATGAGAGAGGTCGCGCACTCGAGTGGGAGAAATCCCGCCATTCCACCTTGCGTCCCTGCAATCATTGTCTACGCTCAGCACGTTTGGCGGGCTTGTGGAAGACTACCCATCTGGCCCGCGGGGACTAAAGACGGTAACGCTTACGGTCTATGAAGTTTCGCTCTGTAGCCGTCGTTGGTCTGGCGCTGGCCGGCGCATTCGGAGCCGCCCTGAATTTAAGTGCCGGACCGGACGCTCAAAAGGACGCGGCGGAGGCACGGCGCAGCCTTCGGCAACAGGGTTTCAAAACGGATCTGTCGG
>DATDCV010000134.1:0-2425 GCA_036524155.1 Verrucomicrobiia bacterium | reverse complement strand
GCCAGCGTGCTTTTGCCGCTGCCGTTCGGGCCCATAATGGCGTGCACTTCGCCCGCTCGAATCGTCAGGTTGATGCCCTTGAGAATTTGTTTGCCCTCCACACCCGCGCTGAGGTCCTTGATCTCCAGAATCGTCTTCGAGTTCTCGTTCATAGGTTCTAACCGACACTGCCTTCGAGGCTGACGCCGAGCAACTTTTGCGCCTCGACCGCAAACTCCATCGGCAGCTCGCGGAACACTTCCTTGCAAAAGCCGTTCACGATCATGTTGACGGCGTCCTGCGTCGATAGGCCGCGCTGGTTGCAGTAGAAGATCTGGTCTTCGCCGATCTTCGAGGTCGAGGCCTCGTGCTCGACGCGCGCCGTGGTGTTCTTCACCTCGATATAAGGGAAGGTGTGGGCGCCGCACTTGTCGCCCAGCAGCAGCGAGTCGCACTGCGAAAAATTCCGCGCGCGCGCGGCGGTTTTCTGGATTTTGACGAGCCCGCGGTAGCTGTTCTGGCCGTGGCCGGCCGAGATCCCTTTCGACACGATTGTGCTGCGGGTGTCTTTGCCGATGTGCACCATCTTGGTGCCGGTGTCGGCCTGCTGGTAATTATTGGTGACGGCGACGGAGTAGAATTCCCCCACCGAATGGTCGCCGAGCAAAATGCAGCTCGGGTATTTCCACGTGATCGCCGAGCCGGTCTCGACCTGCGTCCAGCAGATCTTGGAGTTGCGGCCTTTGCAGAGGCCGCGTTTGGTGACGAAGTTGTAAATGCCCCCGCGGCCCTGTTCGTCCCCGGGATACCAGTTCTGGACGGTTGAATATTTGATCTGGGCATTCTCCAGAGCCACCAACTCCACCACCGCCGCATGGAGCTGGTGTTCGTCCCGCATCGGCGCGGTGCAGCCCTCGAGGTAGCTCACCGACGCGCCTTCTTCGGCGACGATCAGCGTGCGCTCGAACTGGCCGGTGTTGGCCGCGTTGATGCGGAAATAGGTCGAGAGCTCCATCGGGCACTTGACCCCTTTGGGGATGAAACAGAACGAGCCGTCGCTGAATACCGCGGCGTTGAGCGCGGCGAAATAATTGTCCGTATACGGCACCACGATCCCGAGGTATTGCTTCACCAGGTCCGGGTGGTCGTGCACTGCGTCGTTAAACGAGCAGAAGATGATGCCCCGCTCGGCCAGTTTTTCCTTGAACGTGGTGCCCACCGAGACGCTATCGAACACCGCGTCGACGGCGACGCCGGCGAGCCGCTCGCGTTCCTTCAGCGGGATGCCGAGTTTCTCGTAGGTTTCGAGCAGCTTGGGGTCCACTTCTTCGAGGCTCTTCGGGCCGCTGCCTTTCTTTTTCGGCGCGGAGTAATAGACGGCGTTCTGGTAATCGATGGGCGGGTAATGAACGTGCGGCCAGGTCGGCTCCTTCATCGTCAGCCAATGCCGGTAGGCTTTCAGCCGCCAGTCCAGCATGAACGTCGGCTCGTTCTTTTTTGCCGAGATCAGCCGGATGATGTCCTCGTTCAGGCCCGGCGGCGCGGCATCCACTTCCACGTCCGTATAAAAACCGTATTTATACTCCTGCTTGACCAGGCTTTCGATTGTCTCAGTAGCCGTGCTCATGGGGCCGCGTCAAACCGTTAAAACGTTAAAGCGTTGAACCGTTCAACTGTCCGGTATCCGCTCACTCTCGGGTCGGAGCGCCGAGTTGCACTCGGCTTACCAGCGGTCATCGGCTCGATTAAGCCGATTAAAAATCGGCGCTCCGACCCGAGACTGAGCGGATGCACCGTTCGAGCGCTCATCGCAAAACTCCGAGTTGACTCATGGCATTGTATCATTCCGGTCCTGGCCGAGCGTCAGTTAACTGTAAGCTCATCGCATTAAATTCGCGCAGGCCGGGCAACGGCCGCGGATCGTCACCTCGAAGCGCTCGGCGCGGAACCCTCTCGGCATCGCCGTGCCCATCTGGGCCGGCAGGCTGATGTCGAAAATTCCGTGGCACCCGTCGCAATAAAAGTGACAATGCTCCTGCATGTTCGGGCAAAAACGGGTCGGGCCGCGTTCCACCGTCACCTGCCGCGCCAGCCCGCATTTCACCAGCGCGTCCAGGCAGTTATATACCGTCGCCAGCGAGATCTCCGGCATTTCGTGCTTGGCCCGGATGAACACCTGCTCCGCTGTCGGGTGGTCGCGTTTCGCCAACAGCACAGCATAAACGCGGTGCCGCTGCGGCGTAAAACGAAAACCGCCGCCCGTCAGGCACTCGGTCAAGTGCCCGTCGCGTTTCGTCTTTTTGATTGCCACCATTCAGCCGCCGCAACCTAGCCCACCTTTCCCCGCTGTCAATAGTTGGAATAATTCTAAATGTAAACCCGCAGGACAGACGCGACGCCTGCCCTGCGGGGTATACTGGACGTCATAAATGCTTGCGCCGCGTGA
>DATDCV010000133.1:0-12253 GCA_036524155.1 Verrucomicrobiia bacterium | reverse complement strand
CCCGTGCAGCATCCCGAGCAGTTAGCCGTCATCGGCGACCCTTCGCGCGTCCATTCCTGGTCCAATGGCTCGCCGCGAGCCGACATCTTTTCGGTTCCGCTATACAAGGAGCGCCCGCGCCACCTGATGAAGGAAATGCTGCACCGAAGCAAATGCCGTAAAAAAGGGCCCGCTATCTAAGCGCCATTCTGGGTTGACCCTATCAACTATCAACTATCAATGTCAGGCACAGAGCAAAGCGCACTATGGGCGACCCCTTTTTTCGGTTTGAGCACCTTCACCTACAATTCTATGTAATCTCCATCGTCGAAACCAACTATCAGCTTGCAGGGTCTGCCAAGAGATGGGAGTCCGAATCTGACCAGCAATGCCGCCGCTGCGAGCATCACGGTATATTCTAAAAAGTCCCGGCCGCTCGGCCTTGTTATAGCCATAACCTTAATGAGATCGAGCAGGCCGGATGAGACACTGCGGTCTTCTGGGAAGTAACACGGATTACAAAGCGAGTCGGAGTCGGCACGATCGAAAGCATATCCACCGCAAATATAGAAGCCGACATGGGAGCCACTGCCCTCGTCCAAACGAAGATCAAACAATCCGAAGTAAATAAACCCGACCTCACGCGGCAATGGCTCGCTTTTGAACAAGAGCGTCAATTGGTCGCGGACCTCCGAGACGGCACATTCGATGTCTACCTGTCTCAGCTCATTAGCTAGATCGAGCCCGCGGCTGCGGAAGTATTTCACCAGCCGGATGAGAGCCTCATCGGCGCAGGCAGAACATGAGACCAGTTCTGTTACCTTATAGATGTCCTCTCGGGAGGGTCTTATGGGCATGTTTATGAGCGACGAGCAAGTTTTCCAGATTATTGCTGATGGGGGTTACGAAGCCTGAACAGGGGCGAAGCTGACCCCGGTCATGCCTTTGCTCCCAAAGGAGTGTTTGAACCTCTCCGAAGCAAACAGGTGATTGGGGTACTCTTCGCACCTAAAAAAGTCCCAACCCAAGACTGCCTTGCGTATGAGAACGGGTGCCATCGTGAACCAGATTCTATTCCTCAGGTCGGGATCCGAAAAGTCCTTCGGGTATCTTTCGAACTTCGTTTTCTGCAGATCCAGTCCTGGAACTAAGGCGCTGAAGTTCAAAACGAATACCGCCTCTCTTCGATGCGATGGCCAGACTGCCAAAGCTTGGAGCGCCTGGAACGGTGGAACTTTGAGGGTGCTGAGTAATCTGACCACGCGGTCAGTTACCAGCGGGACATCTGCATCGTTGACAACGAAATCATCAAGATCCCCAGCCATTTCTTGTGTTGAGGCGATGAAACTGACTCCCTCTGGCCAGCCGCGTAATGCCTGGCCCCGATACAGCTCCTTACGTTCGAAACCCTTCAGGTCCCACTTGTCCGCGATGAATGAGTGCTTGACTAAGTTGTCCCGCTGGATCAGTCGAAAGAACCGGCTCATAATCCGTTGCCTCGTGTTACGTCATAGGCGGGGTCAGACCGTTGAAAAGTCGGTGAGTCATGGCTCATGAGCTAAACGATTAGAGGTCGAGTTTAGGTTGGGAGGCCTCTTCTGGCTTATGGTTCATCCATTTATGCAGGTTGCTCTTGGCGCCCTTGGGCTTTCCCAGGCTGAGCCGTTCAGCAATCTGCTTTATCGACAGGGTCGTCTCTCGACGCAATCTGGCCGCCAGCGCCAGCTTGAGGGGATCACTCTTAGGCCTATGAAGGAGATCGTCACCGGTCCAGTGGATCCTCGCCAGTTCGTTGGCGATCAAGCGCTCAGCCTTGGCCGCTGCGGTCTCCAACCTCGCGCTGCCCGGGTGGTTGTCGGTCACCTTGTCCTCCATCCTCTCCAAGCACTGCTTGCGGAAGGCGTCACGGCCCAGGCACCAGTCGTTGCGCAATGTCTCTAATGCCTCGGGGTCCATTTCCTCCAAACGCCGTCTCTCCATGCGGCGCTCGAACTCCTGACGCGACACCGGCGTGTCCTGCTGAATGCCGTGCTCGCCCAGGAGCCGGTCTACCCGCAACCAGGCGGGGCGGTGTTGCCGCGCCGCCAGATAGAACCCAAAGCTGCTCCAAGGATAGGCTAAGAGCCGATCCTCCGGCGCGAGCAGTTTCGCCCGGACCGGGTTCAAGTGCACATAATCACAGGCCGTTCGGAGATAGCCGTTGCCGCTGCCCTCCACCAGTTGCGCTTTGTACCGCCCGCTCAGCACGTGACCGGTCAATGCGTGCCGGTTATTGAGGCGGATCGTGTAGGTGCTTTGAAGCCATTGCATCCCCGCTACCAGGTTGGCATTAGGAGTTTCGACCACCAAATGGTAATGGTTGCGCAGGAGACAAAAAGCATGCACCTGCCAGTCGGTCTTTTGACAGGTCTCGGCCAGCGTCTTGATGAAATCGTGCCGGTCAACGTCCTCGAAGAAGATGTCCTCTCGCTGATCGCCACGGCTCATAACGTGAAAAATGGCGCCGACAAATTCAACCCGCATCTTCCGTGGCATGGTCCAGTGTTCCGCCGGGCTGGCTTTGAAGTCAACGGTGAACTGCGGAGCTTTCTACGGTCTGACCCTGCCTCTGGGTATTCGGGCTAGGTTTGTGGAGCCACGCCGCGCGGTGCCGTCGCCGCCTTGGGTTTGCGATGTGGAACAATCCACTCGAAGAAACCGCCAGCCCACTGGTCATCGCGCATATAGAGGGAATACCTGACCAGCGTATCCACAATCAGCATGACCAGCAGGAGGATATCCAGCAGCGTGACTGATAAAGCGAACGGCCCCCAGACCAGGTGGTCGGAGTTGGCCATGGCCCGGAGAAAACCGCCGACGATCACCTGGCCGACGCGAAAGCTGCTGTTGAGCAATATCAGCGCGAATACGGTCTGGCCAAACACCAAAGAAAAGGTGACAAAAATGGAAAAGCCCGTGATGGCGTGGGGCACAAACCCGAACCGGACCAACCGTTTCTGCGCGCCAGACCACAACAGCCCGAGCACCGGGTAAATCGGCATGAGGAAGGCATGCCCGACATCATCCACCTGGCCGGCACGCAGTTGAGCATCCCGGGCGCCTACCACGTCGGCATCGTAGGTGAGGAAACCGTTGGCGTTCGTGGCCTGGTACTCCGGCCAGGGTTTTAACAGGTAACGCACCGCATAGGGCGCTTCCGCCTTGGTCTTCGCCACCAGGTAAAACTTTCTGTCCTGGACATAAACCGGGACATGGTTGATTTCGCGTACATCCCAGTCAGGCAAGGCGTGTTTCGCTTCGATCACCGCCTCTGTTGCCCCGAATGTGACTCGGTCCGGCCCCACCTCAAAGACTCTGGGACCGGCTCCGGGCGCAGTTTCCGTCATAGTCGTGCCTCAAAAAGAAATCACTTTTGACACAGCATCCCTCGGACCAAGAGACCTTAGGATCCATACGACGCAGACGGGCTCGGGTGACGAAAGTTTCTTTCCGGCAATCTGTTACGCATCATGCCCCTCACCTTTACTAATTCGTAAACTGCAGCCATTTGGCCATGGGAGACTGGGGTCTGTTGCGGGCGAGGACACGACCGCACAGTAACGAGGCAACGTCTTGCTGCAGCCCTTGCGGAAGCAGGAGCGTGGGTTGGCCTTGTTTTGACCGCAGGCTGCTGGTAATTGTCCCTTATGCCTGAGCGGTTCCATTCCCTCTACAGTCACGGGTTCATCAGGGTCGCTGTGTGCATCCCGTCGCTCCGCGTTGCGGATCCGCGATTCAACACCGAGCGCACGCTCGAATTGGCGAGGCAGGCTTCGGAGGCGGGGGCTGCGGTCGCTTTGTTTCCTGAGCTGGGAATCTCGGCTTATTCCAATGAAGATTTGTTCCAGCAGGAGGCGCTGCTGGAGGCCTGCAGGAACGGCCTGGAACGGCTCCTTCGCGCGAGCGAGTCTCTGACGCCGGTGCTTATAGTTGGCACTCCGCTGGCGGTGGACGGGAGACTGTTCAACTGCGGCACGGTGATTCACCGGGGGCGGATACTTGGGCTGGCTCCCAAGACTTACCTGCCGAATTACCGCGAGTTTTACGAGAAGCGGCAGTTCGCCTCGGGTTTCGACGCCGTCAGCCGGGAGGTGACAGTGCTGGGCTGCAGGGTGCCTTTCGGGAACGATTTGCTCTTCGAGGCCACCACAGTCGATGGCTTTAAGTTGCACGTGGAGATCTGCGAGGATGTTTGGGCGCCGGTTCCGCCGAGCACCTACGCGGCGCTGGCGGGAGCGACGGTGCTGGCGAATCTCTCGGCGAGCAACATTACGATCGGGAAGGCCGCCTACCGTCGCGACCTGTGCGCGTCGCAATCAGGCAAATGCATTGCGGCGTATCTGTATTCGGCCGCCGGTCCCGGCGAATCGACCACCGACCTGGCGTGGGATGGACACGCTCTAATCTACGAAAACAACGACCTGCTGGCTGAGGCCGAGAGGTTTGCCAATCGCGAGCAGCTCATCACGGCCGATATCGATCTGGAACGTCTCCTTCAGGACCGGATGCGCATGACAACGTTTGGCGACGCAGTGCGCGATTGCGCCGGCCGCGTCCAGGCCGTGCGGCGCATCCCATTCGAGTTCCAGGTGCCCGAGAAAGTCGTCCCGTTGCAGCGAAAGATCGCGCGGTTTCCCTACGTGCCGAGCGATCCGCGCGAGCGCGACGAAAGGTGTTACGAGGCCTACAACATCCAGGTGCACGGCTTGCTCAAGCGGCTCTCGAGCACGGGCACAAAAAAGGTGGTCATCGGTATCTCCGGCGGGCTGGATTCGACCCAGGCGCTGATTGTCGCGGCCAAGGCGATGGACCGGTTGAGCTGGCCGCGCAAGAACATCCTGGCCTATACGATGCCCGGCTTTGCCACCAGCAAACTGACGCTGACCAACGCGCGCAACCTGATGAACGCGCTGGGTGTCACGGCAGGTGAGATCGACATCAAACCCGCGTGCCACCAGATGTTCCGCGATATCGGCCATCCTTTCACGCGGGGCGAGCAGGTTTACGACGTTACTTTCGAGAACGTGCAGGCCGGAGAGCGGACCTCGCACTTGTTTCGGCTGGCGAACTTGCACCAGGGGCTGGTCCTGGGAACGGGGGACCTGAGCGAGCTCGCGCTGGGCTGGATGACTTACGGTGTGGGCGACCACATGTCCCACTATAATGTCAACGTTTCCGTCGCCAAGACGCTCATCCAGTACCTGATTCGCTGGGTGATCAACTCCAGACAATTTGACCAGTTGGCGAATGTGACTTTGCAGGCGATCCTGGACACGGAGATTTCTCCGGAACTGGTGCCGCCGGCAACCGGCGACTCGGCGCGTCCGGCCCAAAAAACGTCGGAAACCGTGGGCCCTTACGAGCTCCAGGATTTCAACCTCTATTATGTCACGCGGTACGGCTTTCGCCCCAGCAAAGTCGCCTTCCTCGCGCTCAATGCGTGGGCCGACAAAGAGCGTGGCGATTGGCCGGACTTGTTGCCGGCGGACAAGCGAACGCAATATGACCTGCCGACGATAAAGAAGTGGCTCGAGGTTTTCCTGTATCGCTTCTTCAAGCTGAGCCAATTCAAGCGCAGCGCGATTCCGAATGGACCCAAAGTTGGTTCCGGCGGCTCTCTCTCCCCCCGAGGCGACTGGCGTGCGCCGAGTGATGCGGAAGCCGAAGCGTGGCTGAGCGAACTGCAAGCGAAGGTGCCTGGGGCTTAGTTTAACGCTGTGGGTAATACCTATCGATTCAACACAGGGCGGGCGCCGTTTTTTTTGCGCCACGGCAGCGGGAGGCTCGAGCGGATGCGGAAATGAAGAGGCTCGGGGTCAATCTGCTATGGCTGCTGGTGGCGGTGGCGGGCGCTGGGACCTACGTGGCTCTGGCGCTGCGGCGGGGCGAGCAGTTGAACTCCGCTTACATCCTGGTTGCGGCGCTCTGCAGCTACGCGATCGGTTATCGCTTCTACTCGAAATGGATAGCTGCGCGCGTATTGCTGCTGGAGGACAAGCGCGCGACGCCGTGCGAGGTGCACGATGACGGTAAGGACTATGTCCGGACCAATAGATGGATCGTCTTCGGCCATCATTTCGCGGCGATCTCGGGGCCGGGACCTTTGGTCGGGCCGGTGCTGGCGGCGCAGTTCGGGTATTTGCCGGGCGCACTTTGGATTCTGATTGGTGTGACACTGGGAGGAGCGGTTCAGGATTTCGTGGTGCTGTTTTGTGCACTGCGCCGCGACGGCAAATCACTGGGTCAAATGGTGAAAGAGGAACTCAATTCCCCCGCAGGTTATATCGCGCTGGCGGCGATCCTTGCGATCATCGTGATTCTGCTGGCGGTGCTGGCGCTGGTGGTGGTCAAAGCTTTGGCCGAGAGCCCGTGGGGCGTGTTCACGGTGGGGGCGACAGTTCCGATCGCGCTGTTCATGGGGTGTTATTTGCGTTTTTTGCGAGTAGGGAAAGTGCTGGAGGCGTCGGCGATTGGTATCGCGGGCCTGCTGCTGGCGGTGTGGGGCGGAAAAGTGGTGCACGAAACGCCGGCACTGGCTCACATGTTCAGCCTGCCGGGCATGACGCTGGCATGGGCGATCATTGGCTACGGGGTGGCGGCGAGCGTGCTCCCCGTCTGGCTGTTGCTGGCGCCGCGCGATTACCTGAGCACGTTCATGAAGCTCGGCACGATCTTTGCCTTGGCGCTGGGTATCTTCGTTGTGCTGCCGGACCTCCAAATGCCCGCGGTCAGTCGTTTCGTGGATGGCTCGGGCCCGGTCGTTGCGGGAAAGATTTTTCCGTTTTGCTTTATCACCATTGCCTGCGGCGCCATCTCGGGTTTTCACACGCTGATCGCCAGCGGCACGACCCCGAAGCTCATCACGCGGGAGAGCTATGCGCGGTCGATTGGTTACGGCGCGATGTGCCTCGAGTCGCTGGTGGCGATTATGGCGCTCATCGCCGCCTGCACGCTGGAACCGGGCGTTTACCTCAGCATGAACATCCCTGCGCAGGGTGACGGCGCGGCGACGGTCGCCAAAGTGACGGAACTTGGATTTCCAGTCACAGTCGGCGAGATGACGAAGCTGGCGGACGAGATCGGAGAGAAAACCTTGTTCGGCCGAACCGGCGGCGCGGCGACGCTCGCCGTCGGCATGGCGCACATATTCTCCAAGGCCTTCAGCGGCCGCTGGCTGGACCTGTGGTACCACTTCGCGATCATGTTCGAGGCGCTGTTCATTCTGACTACGATCGATGCGGGCACGAGAGTTGGCCGCTATCTGTTGCAGGACCTGCTGGGCCAGATTTGGACCCCGCTGGGCCGGACGGGCAGTATCAGCGCTAACATTGTGGCCAGCGCGTTGATGGTTGGCGCGTGGGGTTATTTCCTGATCCAGGGGGTGCGCGACCCGCTCGGCGGAATTAACTCCCTTTGGCCCTTGTTCGGCATCGCCAACCAGATGTTGGCGGCCATCGCCCTTTGCCTGGCCACTACTATCCTCCTCAAAATGGTCCTCCGTCGCCAGACCGCGAGCGCCGCAGGCCCCGACGTTGTGTCCGCCGAACGGCAGCGTCCCGTCTCGAGCCGCGCCGTCATATTCGTCACGCTGGTGCCGCTCGTCTGGCTGCTGGCCGCCACGATGACTGCCGGGGTCCAGAAGATCTGGCACCCGGATCCGCGTGTGGGGTTCCTGGCGCAGGCCGGGGCCTTGTCCCGGCAACGACCGGCTCTCGAGGAAACTTTGCGGCAGGCAGTCGCCAGCCAATCCGCAGTTGCGCTCGCGACGGCGGAAAAAGCGCTGCGCAGCAATCGGGTGTTGCGCTTCAACAACCTGCTCGACGCGACCGTGGCCGGCACTTTTCTGCTGTTGGTGACAGCGATCGTGGTGCTGAGCGTGAGGGAATGGATTCTATTGTGGGGCGGCCGGAAAAAGCCAGTGCTCCATGAAACCGCGCCTGTCTGGTTGCCTGAATACGCCGTGGCCCAGAGCCGGTCGCTCCACGTGGCCGGCGCCATTGGGCTGGGATTCGCCCTCGCGAAGGAACTCTCGGGGGAAGCCGAGTTGGAGCGACTGCAAGCCGCCGCCATTGAGTGTCCCGCGGGCGACCACGCGCACCTGGCTGGCTCGGCCAAACAGCAGGTGCTGTATGTGGAAATGACAGAGCAGCGTTTCAATGGGATCCGCCGTTGCTGCTAATGTCATGGCAGGGGGTGGGAGTGCGCGCAGCTTGCTGCCGCTTTTCCGCTCCAACACTTCCCCGCTTCCCGGCTTTAACGATTTAATCCACGACGACTGCCTGCTGAAACTTGTGCGGATCGCGGTCTGTTGGTATCCACTCTGCCGGTATGAAGATTCCCCGTCTAGTTTGGCGCGTGCTGGCGAGCTTTGCGGCGCTCCTGATCGCCGCAGGCCTGGCAATTGGCTGGGCATGGCTTTATCTGCACCCGCGGGTGCAGCGGACCGACGGTGTCGTGTATGGCGAGCGCCACGGGCGGAAGCTGGCGCTGGACGTCTTGCGCCCCGCCCGGCCCAATGGGTTCGGAGTGGCGCTAATGGTCAGCGGCGGGTGGAAGTCGGGCAGCGCAGGCTCCTTCCAGCCCTGGATCGCCGCGCCCTTGCTGCGCCGTGGTTATACAATTTTTGCGGTCTACCACGTGTCCCAGCCAGAGGCGACGGTTATGGAAATCGTCGAGGATGTAAATCGGGCGGTGCGTTACATCCGGTATCACGCGAAGGAATACGGAGTGAGCTCCCAACGCCTGGGCGTCACCGGCGGCAGTGCCGGCGGTCATTTGAGCCTTATGCTGGCGACGCGGGGCGGGCCCGGGCCGGCCAATGCCACCGATCCCGTGGACCAGGAGAGCAGCGCCGTGCAGACGGTTGCCATTTTCTATCCGGTGACCGATCTGCTTAATCTCGGCCGATCCACCGAGAACACAGGCGACGGTGGGCCGCCGAAAAGCTTTATCAAGGCCTTTGGGCCGGATAGTACCAACCTGGTAGCCTGGAAGACCCGAATTGGCCGCGACATGTCGCCGATCTATTTCCTAAATTCTAATCTGCCGCCCACGCTCATCTACCACGGCGATGCTGACACCCTGGTGCCGCTCGACCAGTCCCAACGATTCCAGGCCGAAGGGCAAAAGCTCGGCTGCCAGATCAAAGTGGTCGTCCACCACGGCGGCAAGCATGGGTGGTATAGCATGATTTGGGACCTGCGCCGTTTCGGCGCCTGGTTTGATCGTTATCTGCGCGCCCCAAGCTGAGTTCGTCTCGTGCCGCGTTGCTGCCATTGACTTGATCCTCGGGTTTGTTAGCGTGCGTTGTCACGATGCCGAAACGGATTTCCAGGTTCCAGCAATGGCGAGAACAGTTTCGAGCCTTGCTGGATGAGCGGGGGCCGAGGGTACAGGACCATGTCTCGCGCTGGCGCCGGTTTGTGCACTTCTGGGTGCTGGTGTGGGCTAGCTTCAACCGGAATCGCTGCCCTGTGCGTGCTTCGGCTTTGGCTTATGCCAGCCTGCTGGCACTCATCCCGATGCTGGCAGTGGTAATGAGCATCACCAGCAGCGTGCTCAAGACGCAGGGGGAGGACCGAATCAACGAGTTCATCGGCAAAATGGTCGCGAGCCTCACGCCGCCGGCGACGCTGGGGACGAATGCTCCGGCCCAGCCGGTCCTTGGGGAAGAAAGTGCGCCGCGCTCGGTTACGGCCGCCGGAGCCGAGGAAACCAATCGGACCGCCGCGGCAGAAGCACCGGGCATCACGCCACAACTCTCCGCGTCCGAGGATCAGCGGTCTCTGGCCGCGCGAAAAGCCGTCGCGCAAAAAATCAACGAGTTCATTCAGAACACCCGGAGCGGAGCGCTGGGTGTCACTGGCAGCGTGGTGTTGATCTTCGCAGCGATCTCTTTGCTGAGCCGCATCGAAGCGACGTTCAATGACATTTGGGGGGTAGCCCGAGGGCGAAGCTGGTTCATGCGGATCGTGCTTTACTGGGGAGTTCTGACCCTGGCGCCGATCCTTTTGGTCGTGGCGCTGGGACTGGCTACCGGCCCACATTTACAGGCGACGCAGAAATTGGTTGCGACGCTGCCGTTCGTGGGCACGTGGCTGGTGCACTTCGGGTTTCTGATGCTGCCGGCGGTGCTGCTGTGCGCCACTTTCGCGGCGTTTTACATGCTGATGCCGAACACCAAGGTGCATTGGGGCGCGGCGCTGGTCGGGGGTCTGGTGGCGGGCATGTTATTTGACGCCAACAACATGATCAGCGTGCTTTATGTTTCGCGCGTGGTCTCGAACAGTAAAATTTATGGCAGTCTCGGGTTGGTGCCGGTGCTGATGATTGGGCTTTACCTTTCGTGGTTGATTGTGCTGTTCGGCGCGCAAGTGGCTTACGCATATCAAAACCGTGGGATTTATGCGGAGGAACGGCAGGTCGAGAACATCAACCAGAGGGGACGCGAGTTCATCGCGTTGCGGCTGATGACGATGATCGGCCAGCGGTTTGTTCAGGGCGAGCCACCGTGCAGCGTGGCGGATATCGCGGAGGAATTGGGAGTGCCCACCCGGCTCGTCCAGCAAATCACGCAGACTCTCGCCAGCGCTCGCCTGGTGGTCGAGACCGCGGGCACCGATGTCGCTTACATGCCGGCTCGCCCCATCGAACGCATCACATGCCACGACATCCTCGAGGCCCTGCGCGCGGCGCACGGCCAAGAATTGGCGACCCGTGATGAGCCGACTCGGCTGGAGGTGTACGGGGAATTTCAGCGCATTCAGGAAGCCGAGCGCCAGGCGGCGGCTTCGGTCAGCATGCTGGCGTTGGTCAACCGGGCCCAGGCAAAACTCCAGCAACCGCAACCCAAAGCTCTCACCCAGGCTTCTTAGGTTTTCCCATCGGCCCATCAATCCACCACTCCATTACCCCCATGATAATCGGCGTACCCAAGGAAATCAAAGAGCAGGAATACCGTGTCGCCTTGCTGCCCTCGGCGGCCTACCAGTTGGTCCAGCGCGGCCACCAGGTGCTGGTCGAACACCAAGCCGGCGCGGGTGCCGGGTATCCCGACTCGGACTACGCGCGAGCCGGAGCAACGCTACTGAGTGACCACGCGGCGGTGTTTCACAAAGCGGAGCTGGTGGTCAAAGTGAAGGAACCCTTGCCAGCCGAATACCCGCTGCTCCGCCCCGGGCAGATCCTGTTCACATACTTGCACCTGGCAGCCGACCGCCACTTGACGGAAACGCTGATGAAGTCCGCGGTAACCGGCCTGGCCTACGAGACCATTGAGGTCAATCGCCGGCTGCCGCTGCTCGAGCCGATGAGCGAGATCGCCGGCCGCATGTCGATCCTTGTTGGCGGCTATTTTCTGGCGAAACACAATGGCGGCAGCGGGGTGTTGCTGGGTGGTGTTCCGGGCGTGCTCCCGGGCAAAGTGGTCGTGCTCGGTGGGGGCACTTCCGGCATCAATGCGGCCCGGATGGCGCAGGGGCTTGGGGCCGACGTCACCATCCTCGAGGTGGACCTCGAGCGCATGCGATTCTTGGACATTACTCTGCATACTGCCCACACGCTGTATTCGAACGAGGCGCATTTGATGGAGCTGCTGCCCTCGGTGGACTTGCTGATCGGAGCGGTGCTGGTTCCCGGCGCCCGAGCGCCGAAGTTAATCGACCGGGACATGCTGCGGCGGATGAGGCCCGGCAGCGTGCTGGTGGACATTGCGATTGACCAGGGAGGGTGCGCCGAGACCTCCCACCCCACGACCCACCACGACCCGGTTTACGTCGAGGAGGGGGTGACCCATTACTGTGTCGCAAACATGCCCGGCGCCTACGCGCGCACCGCCACGCAAGCCCTGGCCAATGTCACCTACCGCTTTATTGAGTTGCTCGCCGATTCGGGGCTCGAAGAAGCCTGCCGGCTGCAGCCAGCTCTGCTCGGCGGCATCAACGTCATGGGCGGCAAACTTACTCACAAGGCGGTGGCCGGCGCGCACGGGATCACCTGCTCGGCCCCGGTTTTCTAGCTCCGCCTCTCGCGAATCGAGGGTTGCTCACGAGGAGCCTCCCTCCGCTCCGGCGCACGCATTAGGACCACGAACCTGGCGGTCGGCGCGCGGACTTCAGTCCAATGTCACTAGGAATTGAGCGGTAGCTTTTTCGATGTTGACCGCCTCAGCACCGCGGCTGGACCGGTTTGGGCCGGATTGTTTCTTCGATATTCCTCTAACAGCGCGGGCCCCACT
>DATDCV010000132.1:0-10214 GCA_036524155.1 Verrucomicrobiia bacterium | reverse complement strand
AGCCACACCAGGTAAGGGTTCGTCAGCGACCCATAATCGGAGTAACGCGCCAGGTTGTTCGCCAGGCAGCACTTGAAAAAAAGCCCAACCGCGATCCATCCCGCTCCTTCATCTATCTTGTCCGGCAGCCAGCGCCACCGGAACCGCTCCATCTGCGGCAGCAGATTGGCCCGGCGTTCGATCGGGCCGGCGACGATCTGCGGGAAAAAGCCGGCAAAATTCATGTAGTCAAGAAATCGGGGACGGGGCTGCTTGAAAACCAGCGTATCGACCACGAAAGCCACTTTTTGAAACGTATAGAAGGAAATGCCGACCGGAATCACCAGGCCCCGGAGCACGTCAAAATCAAAGCCGGCGACGCGGTTTACGACAAAATCCCCATACTTGAAATAGAACAGCGGCGCCAGTTGCAGCGGCACCAGCACCACCAAATACTTGAGGCTGTGCCGCGCGTGGTATCTCTGTATCCAAGCCAGGCCGACGTAAGTGCCAATCGCGACCGCCAGGAAGATGAAAAACGTGGTCCAGCTTACGAGGGCCAGGAGACTCAGGCCGAGCGTCAGCAGCAACGACTTGTCCAGGCGCTCGGGGTTGACGTGACCGAACCGAAGCAAAACAAGCCGAAGTACCAGCAGCAGCGCTCCCCCGCCAATCAGATACTCCCAAAACCGCAATTCGGCGAAATTCATGTACTAACGGGAAGCCAACCCCATGGGATCCCGGAGCCTGAATTTCTCGAGGGGAAGCTGATTGAGCTCATCAGATAGCCAAATTAATCGCCGCTAAACCTGCCAAGACCGCCTCCCGGATGTCAAAGCAGAAACAAAAACTGCGTGTACTCCCCTCAGTCTTGAGTCGGAGCGCCGAGTTGTACTCGGCTTACGGGAGGCCGTCGGCTCGCTTAAGCCGATTAGAAATCGGCGCTCCGACCCAAGACTGAAGCGATACGACTGCGTCGGAGTGCTCCCGAGGGCGCCGCACCCCACCAAACTGAGCTGAGTTCTCACGACTCGCGGCTGGCGGGTTGCGCCGGTATCCCCCGTGTGATATATGCACCCGCGAAATCGCCGCTCCCGCGAGCGCCTATTACGCATCTGATCTAAATGAGCATCGCTGTCGTGACCGGTTCCGCCGGTTTAATTGGTTCCGAAACCTGCAAGAAGTTCCATGGCGAAGGTCTTGACGTCGTCGGCATCGACAACGACATGCGGGCGCGTTTCTTCGGCCCCGAGGCTTCGACCCGCAAAACGCGCGCGGCCCTTGAATCGGCACTGAACCATTACCGGCATGCGGACCTTGATATCCGCGACGCCGCGGCCGTTGACGCGCTTTTCGCACCTCTCGGCAAGTCCGTCCACCTCATCGTTCACACCGCGGCGCAGCCGTCGCATGATTGGGCGGCGCGCGAACCCCAGACCGATTTCGGGGTCAACGCCCTCGGCACGCTCCACCTCCTGGAAGCGGCCCGGAAGCACTGCCCCGAGGCAGTCTTTATCTTCACAAGCACGAACAAGGTTTACGGCGACACTCCCAACCGGCTGCCGCTGATCGAATTGGGGACTCGTTTCGAGCTGGAACCGACGCATCCCTATTACCCCGGGATCGACGAAACCATGTCGATCGACCAGACGAAGCATTCGCTGTTCGGGGTCAGCAAAGCCGCCGCGGACCTCATGGTGCAGGAATACGGCAGGTATTTCGGTATGAAAACTGTCTGCTTCCGAGGCGGTTGCCTCACCGGCCCCGCGCATGCGGGCACTGAACTCCACGGCTTCCTCGCCTACCTCATGAAGTGCACCGCGACGGGTCACTCCTACAAGGTCTTCGGATACAAAGGCAAGCAGGTCCGCGACAATATCCACAGCTTCGACCTGGTGAATGCTTTTTGGGAGTTCTTCCGGGCGCCGCGGGCGGGCGAGGTGTATAACATCGGCGGCAGCCGCCATTCGAATTGCTCGATGCTGGAGGCCATCGCCGCCTGCGAGAGGATCAGCGCCAGGAAACTCTCCTGGACCTACGTCGAGGACAACCGGATCGGTGATCATATCTGGTGGATCAGCGATGTGCGCAAGTTCCAGCAGCACTATCCCCAATGGCGTTACCGGTACGATCTCGAAGCGATCCTAAAAGAAATTCATTCCGCCCTCCGGTAGCCTGGATGATCTATCGGCCGTATGAATCCGACCTGGATTGTAGGCGACGAGGTAACGAGTCGATTGGGGTGTTGCCATCAAATCCGCGCGCCCTCGACTCGTTACCTCGTCGCCTACAATCGACGGCGCCTACAGTTGCGGGGAGTTTTCGGGCCGGGAGGTGCCCTCACGCGCCGCAATCATGTGCGGCCCTCAGCCTCGCTACAGCCGAAGGCGGTAAAAGGCCGCCCCGGAAACGGCGGGCGGATTGACCACCATCCGGTTCGTGACCTGCACGGGCGTCGCGGCGGCCGGCACCCAGACTCCCGCTGCGATGTTCGTCGTGGACTCCAGCGTGTAGGAGCTGGCCCACGCCGGGTAGCTGAGCTCGGTCGAGCCGGCCGTAATTTGCGCTCTCAAAATGGGTTGCCCGAGCTCAAGGCGGCCCGCAAACCGGCGCACGAAGCTCGGGTCCGCGCTCGAACCGACCCTCAGGTCGTACGAGCAGGCATTTGAGATCACCGGGTATGCCTGGGTCATCGTAGTCCCCCCCGCCACATTCCAGGCCGAGTCCTGCCCCGGCGAAAGCAAATTAGTGACGTAAAAAGTGACACTGGCGGTTCCCGGGTTTTGGAAAGCGACTGCCAGGGCCGCCCCATCAATATCAATGGCCGGCTGGGCATCCAAAGCGATACAGTTTGTCCCCAGCACCCCCGCAAAACGCCGGTTGAATCCGTTCGGCCCGTAGCAGGTAAAATCATAACCCAGCGCGGTGTTCGTCACTCCGAAACAGTCGGTGATCGCGCCGCCGGCCGGAACGTCGTACTGCCACGGCCCATCAGTGCGGAACGCATTCGCGTAGATGGCCAGGTGTACGGAGGCGGTCCCGGAGTTGGTCATGCTGATCCAAAGCCGGCGATTCGCGCAATCCACCAGCGACGCCGCGTTCGGCTGGTAGGGCAGTGGCCGCGCCAACGCCGCGCCGGATTCCTGCGCGGGCCTTATCTGCGGTGCCGGCAGCACGGGAACGAAACTGTTAGTGCAGTTTACCATCGTGACGGATGGCAAAGCCGGGAAGTTGGTATTCGGATGCGCAAAATCGAAAGCCGAGGTCAGATCTCCGCAGACGTGCCGCCGCCAGTCGCTGATGTTGGGTTCCTTCACCCCGGTCCACGTTTCGAGGAAACGAATGATCGAGGTGTGATCAAACACCTGCGAACACACAAACCCACCCCGCGTCCAGGGAGAGACAAGGATCATCGGCACCCGCACTCCCAACCCGATCGGCAGACCGGCCACGAACTCATCCGGCACGCCAGCGGGCGGCACGGGCGGCGGGACATGATCAAAGTCACCGCCGTTCTCGTCGTAGGTGAGGATGAAGACGGTGGAATTGTAGATTGCCGGGTTGGCGGCCAGCGCCTCCAGGCACTGCCTGACCAGCCATTCTCCATTCGGCGGTGAATAAGGAGGAAACTCTATCGCGCCCCACCAGGGAACCAACCAGGAAACCTGAGGCAGAGTGCCGCGGGCCACGTCTGCTTGAAAAGTGGTCAACATATTGGGCGCCAGCGCGACGCCGTTGTCGTAGAGCGGATTTCCCGGGGCCGCATTCTTATATTGCGCAAACCAATTCAGCGGATTCAGCCCCGCCTCCTGGTAGTACACCCGCCATGAAACGCCAGCGGTTTGGAGTCGCTCGGGGTAGGTCGTCCAGGTAAACCCGCCGGGCGGAAAGCCATTGGTCAACACCGGGCCCCCACCGGTCCCGTTGGGATCGATCATCCCCGACATCAGGTACAACCGGTTCGGCCCCGTCGGCCCCAGCACCGAGCAGTGATACGCGTCGCAAATCGTGTAGGCCTCCGCCAAAGAATAATAGAAATCCAGCCACGTGCGGTCGAAATAGGCCATCGTCTGCGGGCCTTTCGCAGGAATCCACTGATCCCATTTCCCGTTATGCCACGCGGCCAAAGTGGTACCCCGCTCATGGGTGACCGCGCCCAGGCACGGGTTGGTGCTCACGTAAGGCAGCACGTAGCCGCCCGGCTGCGGCTGGTAGTAGGTGGGATTGCCGTTCGGGAACTCAACGGCGTTCAAATCGCTGAAACCACGCACCCCGCGCAAGCAGCCGTAATAATGATCAAACGACCGGTTTTCCTGTGCCAGGATCACCACGTGCCGCACGTCCTGCAGCGTGCCCGTCGCGGCGCCGGCCGGCGACGCCGCCGCGATCGGCAAAAACGCCGACAACCATACGGCTTTGCGCCACTTCTTTGTGGAAGAACTCGATGAAATAAAGTTTAGGTGCCTGGCGTTATCGTTAGCCTTGAAGATAGTTCCGGGCGCCGCAGTGTCAAATCAGCCGCGGCGATCTCCCAAAGCCGGCGCGCGGACTTTAGTCCGCAGCAACTGCCGTCGGCACGGGGATTCCGAATTCCAGACGCGATGGTCGGTCGGGGATTGCTGCGGACTGAAGTCCGCGCGCCGGCTATTCGAGGCCGGGTTCGCCGGTCACGGGAAGCTCCGCGGCCCGGTTCTTGTCGATCCAGTCGACCGCGGACTGCTGGTTCGTGATCTCGCCGCGGATAATACCCATGATGAGTCCGTGAGTGAGGACGGTATTGAACTGCGCCGGGTACATGACCGGTGAGTTGGCGCCGGCGCTCTTGAGCAAGAAAGGCACCCGCAAATCGCGCTGGCCATCAACTACCACCGATTCGCGCCAGGAATGGTCCGAGCTGATGATAATCCAGGTCCGATCCCAGAGTTTCGCCTCTTCGAGCTTGTGGCGCATCTGGCCGAGCGTGCGGTCGGCCAGGACCAGGTTGTTGGCATAGGCCCTGGGCTTGGGCACGGGAATGATGGTGTATTTGCCGGTCGTGGGATTGTACACCCCGGGCTTGTGAGGCGGCGGCAAGTGAAAGAATAACAACCCGTAGTTGGTGTTGGCGACGAGAGCCAGTGAGTTGGCGATGCTCAACCGGCACATCTCGGCATAGATGTGGCGCGAGAAGGGCGTGCAGGCGAGGCACCCGATCTGCCGGCTCAATGCGGCTCCAAAAGTCGTCGCCTTGAGGTATTGCCCCAATTGCATGGGATACCATTCGCAAAAATTCAGAGAACCGGAGAAGATCCGATCGTAAGGGTGGTACCACCCCACCAGACCGCTATTGACGCCCAGCGCATGGGCCTCGGAAAAGACGGACGGCGCCTGGCTCCACCTACCGGCCTGTCCCTCTCCCGCGGGCGTCACCGCCAAGTCGGTATCGTTGGTGAAAACAACGGTCTCGAACCGCTTCCCGGTGGTCAGCGCCGGGATCGACACGATCGTGCAGTCGCCGGGGGGAAAGGCGTTGGTAGCGAAGAACGCTGCGTTTCGAAGCCGGTCGAATTCGGGCAGTTGAAGGTTCGGCAGCGGTTTCTCAAACGGCAGCCGAAAATCCATCTCGTCGAAGAGCAACCAGATCACCCTTGGCTGGCCGGACGGAACAGGCGCGAGCGCGGGCGAGGAGCGCTGTGGCCCCCCTTGGGCAGGGGAGGCCGGCGAGACCAACAGAAAGATAATCTTTGCGCAGGTCACGGCCGCAAAGGGGGAGAGGATCCCGACCAGGACGGCGGCGCCGCGGGCGGCGCGCCGGTGTTGCCAGACCAGCAGGCCGCCCAGCAGCAGAACGATGGCGGCATTGAGCGGTTTGAATAAGAACCCCACCAACCGGAAGTCCGGGATCTTGAAAGCGTATATCCGGAGGAACTCGAGCGGCAGCAGCAAAACCCCGAAAAAAAGCAGGTGGGCCGCCAGGTGGAGCCAGCGGTTGGAAAATTGGTCGAGCAGCCGGACGCAACACCATGTGAGAACCGAGAACCAGCAGAGATTGGCCGCCAGCGCCAGCAGCGTGGGGGAATTCAGCGGCAGCTTGTTGAAATAGCCGTCGGCCGATTGGTAGAGCACCAAATACCATGAGTTAAGAAAGCAGAGGTTCGCCAGAGAGACCGCGAACAACGCTTGCTTAATCCCGCGGCGCCGTGTATCGCCCGGGGCGGACTTGGAGGCCGCGCCCGAACTCAGGTCTGACTGAGTCTCAGACGTTATCACCGTTCCCTGCCTTTCGTTGCAGCGCATACAGCCGGCGATGCGTCCCCGGCAGTTCTTGCGAGCGGAGGATCACGAAACGGGCGCTGCAAGCTCGCTCGAAGGTTCCCTGGTCAAAATTCCGATGCAGATCCTCGCGACCGCGCGTCAGTATCCGGAACATCGGATCCTGGGGCAGAACCAGCTCGATGACGAGCAGTCGAGTCGTCAGGTCCGCGGCCAGGGACACGATTTCTTCCAGCGGTATTCGTTCGGTCACCAGCAGATGGTGAATGAGCGCCAGCATCAGCACACAATCGAACCCGCCGGCGGCGCGTTCGAGAAATGAGGGACACTCCGCGTTCTTCCACCCCATCGCCGGGCTGGGCCGCGACAGGTCGATCACCAGCGGCAGCACGTTTAGTTTCTCGGCCCGGGCGCGCTGCCAAATCACGCCGACGCAGGCCGGGTCGAGATCAATCGCCACCACCTCGGCCCCGGCCTTTGCCGCCAACGCGCTGAAGTGCCCGGTGTTGGCCCCCGCGTCCAAAACGCGACCCGGCCGGAACTCCGCCAACGCGTCGCTCACGAACTTCTCCTTCGCCGCAAATGCCGGTTCCCCGTAGCTATGCGTCGCCATGTAGTCCGACCAGGTCGAGTTTTTGCCGGCTTTCGGCCGCAACGATTCCAGCGAGCGCGCCGACCTGCTCAGGAGCGACTCGAGGATAAACCGGGCTTTGGCCGGATCCCCGAGCTGGCGCTTCTCAAACACCCTCTCCCCCTGGGCCTGCGCCCGCGGCCGCAGCCAGGTCGGGATCGAAACGAGCGAAAGCACCTGCGGACTCAAACGTGTAGTCCAGCCGCAGAGGTGATAGACGTCCTGCGGTTGCAGGCCGTCGCGATGTGTCGTGAAGAGATCAGCGAGGCTGAGTCCCCAACGGCGGTTCACCAGCAGCGGCAGCAGAAAAGTCCGCACAAATTGGGCGTGCGGCCGCCACACCGGATCACCGGCCGCCCGTTTCTCAAACGAAGGCACGTCGACAAAGACCGGTTCGGGCCCGCGAAAGAGCACATTGTAGGGAGTCGCGTCCTTCAGGCCGTATCCATCCGCCAACGCGTCACTCGCCAGTTCCAGCGTCAGCCGGCCCGCCTCCCAGAGCATCTCCGGCGGCCACTCGTAGGGGTAGCTCGGAAATCGAATCCGTTCATGCTCGAAAACTACTCCCGGCCCCATCGCGTCGTCTGACGCTCCCCATCCAGTCAACCGGGGCACACGGGGGATGTCCGGAGCAGGAACTCGCTTCGTCCCCACCAGTTTCCCATTCGCCAGAAAACGCCGCGCGCTGCCAGAGGCGAGAAAGGCTTCACATTCGCCGGCACTAGCCCGGTCCAGAACCCGAAACACGTTCTTGTCGGTCAGCCAACAACTGCCCGCAGGGTCACGAAACGACCGCGTCATCGGCGCATCACATCATGCGCGGAGGGTGAGTACTCGGCCGGGCCGGGTTCAGCACGCTTGCCCGCGCGAAAAACCCTCCGGAAAAACTGCGTGATCCAAGCCCTTGTTTTCTTCAGATAAAACAGCAGCCCGACAACAAAAGCCACCGCCGCCTGCCATGCCAACAAACCTAGCCCGGGATCAACATACGAAAATGTGATCATACGATTTGACCAAAAACCACCCGCGCTTAAAGCGCGTTCACAAAACACCTTCACCAGGGGAGCCGACCCCCGAAGGCCGGAATTCCGATTAGTGTCGCCACGGAACAATGTCTCCCGACTTCGGCTCCCACCGATTCAGACACGTTGTAAGCCCTGCGGGGCGACCTTGTCAACGACTAATCCATCGTGGGAGGTATCCGCTCGTCTTGGGTCGGAGCGCCGAGTTGCACTCGGCTTACAGGCGGCCGTCGGCGCGCTCAAGCCGATTAGAAATCGGCGCTCCGACCCAAGACGAGCGAATACTTGTGGGAGTGGTTTTCATTTTGCCGGGAGTGAGGCCGGTTAAGTGTCTTGACTCGCCGCGGCTGCGCGTGAAAATGCCGCATGACTCTCCCTTTCCTCCTCACTGTGGGCTTCATCGCCGGAGTGGTCCCGCTGAGGTGCGCATGGGCGGGCACGGTGACGGGCTATGTGCGCGACCTGAACTGGTATGCGCAGTACGGCAGCAACCCTTACGGCGTGGGCTATTATGAGTTCGCCGTGAACGGGAACGGATCGAATTTGACATCGCTGGGCGCGGTGGCGGCCACCAGCGTGTACGGGCAGTTTTCCAGCACGGTTCCGGCCGGCGGACTTTATACGATCTGTTCGTGGGATGTGTGGTGGCGTTCGGCCTACGCATTCAACGTGGTGGTGCCCTCGGCCGGGAGCAGCGCGTCGGTGGACCTGCGGCTGAAGGCCACCATGTGGGGGTATCCGGCGTTTTGGGATGACACCGGTTATTCGGAGTTCGGCCAAACGTTCGCCGCGACAGGGCCGATCAGCATGATCTACGTGCGCCTGCCAGAGTTCACGGGCTCACCGAGCTACCGGTTGACAGTGCACGAGGGCGGACCCGGCGGGCCGCAAGTCGGCGAGGAGCGTGTCTTCGGGACCGGAGACCAACGGCCGACATACAGTTACGGCCAAATGCCGACCGTGGCGGGCAGGTTATATTATGCGCGTATCAGGACCTCCCCCTCCACCACCGCAGGAGTCATCATGCAAGTGGATCCGCGCCCTGATTTTTCCGACCCCATGCCCGAAGGATGCCTTTGGCTGGGCTCCGTGGGCAACGTGCAGCCGGTGCCCGACCGCGACCTCGGGCTGGTGATCATGGCGGACGACGACGGCCTGGTAACCGACATGTACACGCGGAGCGGCGGCGCAAATCTGAGCGGGTCGAGCGTAGGCCAGACGTTCACCGCGCGCGGGGTGAACCTGATCAGCGTGGCGGCCTGGCTGCCGGAAAGCCCCGCTCCCACTTATCAGTTCGCGATCCGCGAAGGAGGCCCGGGCGGGACGCCGGTCGGCACCGTCAAGAGCGGCATGCCGGCGCGGGTGACGGCCGACCCGGAAGTGCTGGTGACCTGGGCGCCGGGCGAGTGCCCGCTGACGCCCGGCCAGACCTATTATCTCGAGATAACCCGCCCGGGCGGCTTAGTGAACGCGGCGATGGCAAACCCAAACAACCCCTATGCTTACGGCAACGCCTACCAGAACCAGGTCGCTGTCCCGGCCACGGACCTTGCCTGCACGATCATGGAGGAGCAAACCGCCGGCAGCGCCGCCCTGCGCACCGTAAAGGTCGTAGCCGGCCCGCAGGTCCTTGAAAACGAACGCAACACAAATTCCCTGACAGTGCGCTGGACAACCGATTTCCCGTCGGACAGCAAGGTCGAATTCGCTTTCGACACACCGCCCTACACCCGGTCGGTTTACAACCCGCAGCCGGTGATCAGCCACGCCGTGACTTTAACGGGCCTGAAGCCCAACGCGATGTATCACTACCGTGTGAGTTCCGCCGCTTCGAGCTATCGCACCGGCACGGCGCAAGACATGGTGATTTGCACGAAGGCGTCGCAGACGAACCTGCTGCTCAATCCCGGGTTCGAGCTGGGGAGCGGCGCGGGACCGAGTCGGCCGGTGGTAGCCTGGACAGCCGGCGGGAACCTCGACATCAAAGAATCCAATGGCACCTGGTTTTGGGGAATCCCGCCGCACTCAGGGGGCTGGCTCCTGGAAGGCGCCGTCAACAACAACGTTTCCGACGGCTACATTTACCAGCAAGTGCCGGTCACTCCGGGCAAGAATTACACGTTCAGCGCCTGGGTCACCACCTGGCTGCGCGAGGGCAATCCCGACCGGTGGAAGTACGATGTTTGGAACGATCGCAACCGGCTGATCTATATGCGGCTCGGCATCGACCCCTACGGCGGCACCACCCCGCAATCGGGCAACATCCAATGGACGCCGCGCATGTACAGTCACATGCGCTACAGCAACCTCGCCAAAACGGCCACCGCGCG
>DATDCV010000131.1:0-3173 GCA_036524155.1 Verrucomicrobiia bacterium | reverse complement strand
TTTACCGCAGGGAACTCAAAAAACATGCGCGGGCCCTGGCCGGCCGCATCCGGCTGGCGGGCCCCGCCGATGGTGTGCTGGTAGTGGTGGATGACGATGAGGACGGAGCGGCCTCGGGGGCGATTTTGCGAGGTATGTTTGAGCGCGTCAACCTGCCGGCGAGCAGGCGTTTGACGTTCATCAACGAGTCGTTTCGGACTGAAGGCGTCCTGAAGTATATTCAGCAGCGCGCCCGCAGCAAGGAGCCGGTCCGGCAGGTTTTCGTGCTGGACCGTTCCTACCCGTTGATGCCGCTTGGCCAACGTGTCTTGGCCAGTGTCGCATCCCAGTGCCGCGTCACGTTCATTAACAACCACGACCTTCCGGCGGAGCTCGTCGAGCCCCGGCGGCACGGCGTGGGGCTCGGGGAGGTAGCCGACCCACGACCATCAGACCTGGGGGTGCTCCTCATCTCTCCGCAAACGCTTCGCTCGACGGTGCCCGCGCGGCAGTTCCCCACCGCCATGATCCTTAAGGAACTGGCCCACCTGTTGTTTCCCGATGACCGCGGCCTGGCCCAGCTCAATTGGCAGGCCGCCGCCGGCAGTATCCTCGACACCGCCGAACTTACCGCCAATCCCTGGCTCCTTTTTTACGCGCAATTCAATCCCGACAAAATTCTCGAAGCCGGCCGCGCGCTCCGGACGATGACCCGCGCCGGCGGTTTTCTCGCGGCGATCCACGCCCTCGCCGGCGTCTCGCGCCCCGACCAGCTTGAAACCAACGAGGCCTGGGGCCGCTTCATGGCCGCGCACATGCACCTCGAGGAACGCGTCCAGGTCCTCGTCGAGAAAATCATCCTCGAAAACCGGCGCAAACCCCTCACCGTCCACTTCTTCACGCACGACGAAACGGCGTCGCCGACGGCGCTGGCCGGCAACGCCCGGTCGGAGCTGGAGTTATATCACTGGATCTCGGAGCGCCTGACCCGCCATGGCGACCTTGCGGAGCAGCCGATCATTGTGGGCCAAATGCTCCATGATGCCGAAGGCGCGGCTTTCCTCGGGGTAAGGATTCGCAGTCCGCGCGGGGTCGAACTCATGAAAGCAGGTTTGCCTGAGCGCTTTGAATCCGGCGGCCTGCCCCACACCGCCGTCGCGAAAATCCCGCTCGCCGACGGCGCCCAGCCCAAGCAGGTGTTTGAGGACCTCGTGGACCGAATCTGGATGAAAACCACTGCGCCGCGCCGGAGGGGGTGAAGCGGGGTTATCCGTACCCGCCGGGAGGAAGCAGTTTTTCCCGCACGCGCTCGAGGGCGTGCCGGCAGTTTGATCACGGAGGCCGCATTTCCCTGGCCGGGATTGCCGCCCGGCCGGCATTTGAGAATTCGCCGCAGCGATGGTATTAGGGTATGTTGCAATCTGGAGAAACCAAGCTGATGATACCATCGCACGCGGGCCGGGAGACGATTCCCGCAATGTCCTGAGCGGGCCCCCTCGTTCGTTGTACGGATGATCGAACAACATGGTTAATGATAAAGAAAAGGAACACAAATATGAACACAGCAGCCAAAGCGCCCCAATACCTGCTGATCTTTCGCGGCGACGAGTGGTACAAAGAACTGTCGCCGGAAGAGATGCAGCGCGTCGCGGACCAGTGGATGGGTTGGTTCGAGCGGTTGACCGCCCAGGGTAAAGCCATTGCCGGGAACCCCCTGGAGGGCGGAGGCAAGGTGGTCTCCGGGAAGAACGGGAGGGTGGTTTCTGACGGGCCTTTTGCGGAATCCAAAGAAACGATTGGCGGGTATTTCCTGCTGCAAGTGAACGGCCTGGACGAGGCGGTGGCGATCGCCAAGGAGTGCCCCGGCCTGGCGTATGGCGTGGAGGTGGAAGTCCGGCGCGTTGCGGAGCATTGTCCGATGATGGACGAGGCGCGGGCCGACGCGGAAATGGCGCCAGTGAGAGCGTAGCCGCGGGAGGCAAAACGAAAGGATCCTTATGCTGACGAAGATCCTCATCGCGGCCGCGGTTTTGGTGGTTTTGTTCGTGGTGCTGGTGGCACTGCGGCCTTCTGAATTTCGGGTGACGCGCTTCGCCAGGATCGCGGCGCCGCCGGAGACCGTTTTCCTCCAGGTCAACGACCTCCACAACTGGGAGGCCTGGTCGCCGTGGGCGAAGCTGGATCCGGCGGCGAAGAACAGCTACGAAGGCCCGTCAGCCGGAGTCGGGGCCGCATTTGCCTGGGCGGGCAACAACAAAATCGGGGAAGGCCGGATGACGATAACGGACAGCAAGCCGTACGACCTGGTCCGGTTCCGGCTCGATTTTCTCAAACCCTTCAAATCCACGAGCACGGCGGAATTCAGCTTCCAGCCCGAAGGAGACCAGACGTTGGTGCACTGGACCATGCTGGGGGAACACAACTTCATTTCCAAAGCGATGTCGCTGTTCATGAACTGCGACAAGATGCTTGGGGGTTATTTCGACCAGGGACTGGCAGCGATGAAGTTAGTGGCGGAAACGGCGGCGCAGAAAACGCGCAAGGCCGCCTGAAGCCGGGCACCGACTGCGCTCCTTTGGGGCGATGCATGCCAAAACCGCGGGTGAACCAGGCCAGCACTGACAGCCAGCCGCCAGGGGAAGTGACCCAGGTGGTGGAGCACCTCTTCCGCCATGAGGCGGGAAAAATGGTGGCAACTTTGACGCGGATCTTCGGCTTGGAGCACCTCGGCCTGGCCGAAGACGTGGTGCAAGAGGCGCTGGCGCGGGCCCTGCAAACGTGGCCGTTCTACGGCGTGCCGCAGAACCCCCCGGCGTGGATCATGCGCGCATCGCGGAATCTCGCGCTGGATGTGATTCGGCGGCAGAAGGTTTTCCGCGACAAGGAACCCGAAATTATCCGGCTGATGGAACGTTCTTCAGCGGCGGCCGACAGCCCTGCCTTCCTTGAAGAGGAAATTGCCGACGACCGGTTGCGGCTGATGTTTGTGTGCTGTCATCCGCTGATCCCGGCGGACGCGCAAGTGGCGCTTGCGCTGAAGACCCTGTGCGGATTCAGCGTCACAGAAATCAGCCGGGCGCTTCTCACGACGGAAGCAGCGATCGCCAAGCGGTTGACGCGCGCAAAACAGAAGATTCGTGACTCCCGGATTCCGTTCGAGATTCCCGCGGGGGAGGAGCTCAAAGCGCGGCTGG
>DATDCV010000130.1:0-1793 GCA_036524155.1 Verrucomicrobiia bacterium | reverse complement strand
TTGTGGTTCCATCTGACCTCGCCGCACCATGAACGAGGCGGCTGCGTTCAACCGCTGGATGCGGAAAACCGCACGTCCAGTGGTGTGGGAGGGTGCCGAGGCGCAATCCTCGGCACCCGACCCGATCGACCCAAGACTGAGAAGGTGTGAAAAAATTGAAAATCATGAAAAATCACCTGCGCAACTAGTTGATTGTCAATGAGGGCATTTTACGATTTCGAGCATTTGGCCAATTTTTTCACACCTTCTGAGGCGATACTGCTTTCGAGCAGTAAGGCTCGACTCCTCACGCCGGATGCTCGAAAGACTGGAAGGCGCAAATCCCACCATTGCCCGGTTCCAGGCGACGAGGACAGGCGCCATGACTACGGCAGGTCCGCGCGGAGAGTGACCAGGCCGTAGGCAGGCAAATCGACCGCGCCGGAAACTCTGCTGACAGGTTTTTCGCCGGCGTTGCTCACCCAGATCTCTGTGGGCAGCGGCGCGGACCACGTTATTCGGGCCCGAGATGGCTTACCCGCGGTTTCGAAGAGGCGAAGAATGAGAGCCTTCCCGTCGTCGCTTGGCTTCAAGGTGCTAACCAGCACGTTAGCTGGCGAGATTTGCAGGCGCGAGAGGGCAGGAGGGTCATTCCGGGCAGGGGCTGCCAGCAGCGGTTGGGCGCAGGCGATACCAAAACGGGCCGCGGCATCCTGCGGGACGGACTTGTGAGGCCGAATCGAATAACGAAAGACGGTGGGGCCGTCCTGCTCGGCGCGGTAGTTGGTGTGCCAATGATTGTTCATCGCCCAGGAATAGATCGTCTGCGAGGGGCGGATGTGGTCCATCCAGACTTTTGGATCCGACAGGGAGCCGATGAGATTCGCAGTAATGCCTCCGATCTCGACCAGCGGGGCGTCCGGTGTCGCCCAGGTCACGCCGTAGTCCTTATTGGCGATATCGACCCACCGCTGCACCGTAAACCAATTCTTGCACGCGCCCGGAACTTGGTCGATTTCAGGCCGCACCACCGCCCAGGGAACGTCCATCGACACGGCGGGGTTTGGCACGTTGAAATTGAAGCCGAAGTGCACGCCTTCCTTTGCGCGAACGGCTTGCTTGTCCACCAGGTCGATGATGTCAACCTGGTCCAATCCGGCGATCACCCGGACCTCCCGAGCGAGTCTTTGGCAGCCTGGAGCCTCCGACTCGACCAGAAGCGACGCGAATACCGGGCCGGATTCCTTAACGGAAATCTTCACCGGAGCATTCCGTTTGAGCCCATTAAGATCACTCCCGGGCAGGTAGAAATACGAATTGAGGCGGTCTGGCGATTTATCCGCCGCGAGTTCTTTCTTGAGGGCCCGACTGAACAAACTTTCGATTTCACCGCTTCGGCGGCTGATGCGGACGATGAACTCGGGCGAGCTGATCTCGTTGTCAGTTACCTTGAGTTTCGAATTGGCCGGGCTCGCGCCGGATTCGAGGTGGTAGCGTCTGGCGCCGAGCGCCGGGACGCTGCGGGCAAGAAACACCAGTTCGCCAGTGGAGAGGCGTTGCGAGGCGACAGATTTGCCCTTCGCGTCTGTGACCCGATCCCTCCCTTTGGAAATTTCCGCCGACAAAGTTACGAGGTCGGCACGTTCCCATGAAGACGTGTTGAAAACGTCCAGGGCACTGGGCGTTTGACCGGAGACCGGTGGAACGTCTGGCCCGCCGGTGGGAGCGTTTGGTTTCTGAATGGAAACCGGCGAGACGCCTGTCCTGCGAAGGAGTTCGAGCGATTGTTTGTCGGCGTCGAGGGCGTTGGCTTG
>DATDCV010000129.1:0-3532 GCA_036524155.1 Verrucomicrobiia bacterium | reverse complement strand
CCTCCTGGTCCTTCGATACATGCCATCACGTTCGACGCCGGCGGCACGCTTATGGAGTGCTGGCCATCCGTGGGGCACATTTACTCCGAGGTCGCCGCCCGCAATGGTTTTCGTGATGTCCCGGTTGCCGCGCTCAATCGTCGCTTCGCATTGGCGTGGCGCCGGTTCAAAGCCTTCCGTCACACGCGCGAACAATGGGCGATGCTCGTCGATGCGACCTTTGGCGAGTTGGTTCAACCGCCGCCGAGCGTCACGTTCTTCCCGGCTTTATACGAGCGATTCACCCGCGCGGCTTCCTGGCACGTCTTTGACGATGTGGTGCCAACGCTACAATCTCTGAGAGCTCGAGGCCTCAAGCTGGGTGTGATCTCAAATTGGGACGATCGCTTACGGCCCTTGTTGCGAGCGCTGCGGCTCGATCGCTCCTTCGACGTAATCACCATCTCTTGCGAAGTCGGCTCGCCAAAGCCTCGGGCCGAGATTTTTTGTGAGGCCGCCCGGGCCCTGGCGCTGCCACCCGCGACCATCCTTCACGTGGGCGACAGCCGGGAAAGCGACTTCCGAGGCGCCCGCGCAGCAGGGCTGCAGGCATTGCTGCTGAAGCGCGGCGGGGGACGGGTTCGCCCGGGCGAGATCCGCTCCTTGCGCGCGTTGGTTTGAAGGGCGCCGTACCCGGTTAAGGCTTTTGTTCAGCTTTTTGTGGGGAGGATTTTTCGATTTGATCCAGCCGATGGTCGATTGCATCCAGGCGACGCGCGATATCCTGGTTGCTGGCGGTGTCTTTGTGCTCGACCTGGATCAGCGGAGGGAAGGATACGCAGCCTTGAAGCAGCGCCGCGCAGAGGGTTCCGAACGCCAACGTCAACAGTTTCGTTTTCATCAAAATCTCCTGGTGGTTGAAGGATTATCGGTAAGACGCTTTCTGACCACGAAAATTCATTCACTACGCTGAATTTCCCGCAGGCTCAAATCATCGAGCCAGACCGTTCCAGGTCCCTGAATCCACACGGCGAGGTAGCCCGGTCGCGCCGTTGAGTTGAGCTTGGCCCGCGCCCACAGTCGGCACCAACCGCGTTCGTCAGGTGGGGTCTGCCCGCTCTTCGTTGCCGCTACGACCGCCGCAGGCAAGCTGATTCGCACCCGCGGCGGCAGGCTGCGGTCTCGCCATTTGGCCCAAACCGAGAATTCGTAGGTCCGATTGCCTTCCAGAGTCAGGTCCAGTTTGTGGTCGCCGTATTGGGGCCACACCAGCACGGTGACGGCGCCGCTCCCATCCTCTACCGGGATGCGAATCCGTACCGCCTGGCGGCCGCTGTGCCGTTCGACCGCATCCAACTCGCCCTTGCCGGTGCCTTTCCAGGCCTCAACCCGCCATGGGCTGAGGGAGGTTTCCAGAGTCGAGTTCGTCAGTAACTCAGGTCCGAACGACAACCGCTCCGCGATTGCTTTGGCCCAGGGCAGTTCCAGAGGCGATACCCGTGCCGTCCTGGCTTTGCCCGGCATGGAGATGGGGTGTTCGCGCAGAGCAAGAATCTGCTCGGCGATTTGCCATCGCCACTTCGCCAGGATCGACGCGTCGGGAGCAGGCGAGCGTTGGTCATTTTGCATCGCTTGAAACTCCCATCCGATGTCACCAAAAACAGTGTCCAGGATCTCTTTTGCGTGTTCGGCTGCTTGGCGAACCGCCGCTTCCTGGCTGGCCTGGCCCTGGCCGATCATCTGCCAGAGCAGTTCCGAGTACCGCGAATCATCGATTCCTTCGCGGACCGCCTCCCACATCAGGCTGGGCAGAGGCCCATCGGGCGCATGATAAACGTAGCCTTCGTCTTCCAGCCTCAGACCGTTGCCTTGAAACACGGATTCGCCGAAGCTGTAAGACCATTGACCTATTTGTTGGGCGCCGGTTTTGTAGCCGTAGAAGCCAAAAAAGAACCGCGCGCCTGCCGGTCTAGAGCCCGCCCCGTTGTAAACCGCGAACGGGCGGCGCAATGCGGTCAGGGCCCGGGCGACCTCTGGAGTGAACCGGTTGGCGCTGAAAAGATCGACCGCGCCGGCGAGTTCTCCGATTTCGTCGAAACCCAACGCCAGGCCGCCGCCAATGGTGGCGGTGGTTTGCACCTGGGGGAAATGGTCTTTCACCCATCGGTTGTAATAGACCGTTTCGTCCAAGAGGTTGTGTGCCCCGCCTTCGTCGCTCAGATAGGCCCGCAGCGCAGGGATGCCATTGGATCTCGCCAACTCCAGCATTAACTCGATCCCCTTGCCAAGGTCCTTCTCCAGGGCCGGCGAATGGGGCCAATAGGCGAACCAGTTCCGGGATTGGTCCCAATAGTACACCACCTGGTGGCCGGCTTCGAAGGTGACTGGAAAGCGCCAGGCACCGTAGACCCGGTGAATCGCCCCCAGCAGCCTTTGGCAGTAAGTTCTGGTCTCGTCGACGTCATCTGGACCAAACTTTTGGTCGCGGCTTCGCACCCGCACTTCCATCGCCGGAATCGGCACGCTCGTTCCATGCTCGCGCATATCGACCAGTTCGCGCTCCAGCATTGGGTCGGAGTCGGAGGGACGCGGGTAGTACATCGTCGTTTCGAAAGGCAGCGCCGGCAGGGAAAAAGGCAACACAGTCAACAGGATCCTTGCGGTGGCGACACCGCGGCCGGGTCGGCGAACGGAAAGAGTGCCTTCGTATTTCCCGGCCACGGCTGATTGCGGTACATGCACGGTAAGCCAAAGCAGACGGGCGGCGTCCTTCTCCAAGGCGAACTTGGGCCGCTTCTCGATCAGGAACGGTTCGAGTCGATACGTCTTTGTGGCGGCATCTACCAACGTCGGCACGGTCCGCGTCACCCTCAAATCGAGGTTGTCCGATGAAATCGAGCCGCTTGCCGGTGAATGCAGTTCGGATATTTCTGCCTCAATCTGGCTGCAGTCCTCAAGCGCGTAGATTCCTGCGGCCAGAGGCTCGTACTCTCCCGGTGTGGCGAACGCGGAGATTTGGAGTTCTCCCGCGGCGGCGGATGTCGAGGTTTGGTTTGTCATCGGCGCGAAGGGCTCTTGCGCGAACAGCGCAAAACCAATTTCCGTTTCCTTCGGCGCAAAGACCCGCCTCAGGAACGGGGACGGTTCCGGTCGTGCCGGTTTCCAACTGCTGGGAATTGGCTTCAATTCGGGGCCGGCAGTTCCCCAGACCTTGAATTGCGGCGGCGGCGCGGCCGGGCAGGAAGACGCGATCACAAGGGACAAGGCTACGCCGGCTAATCCCATGCTTAAACGAATCTTAGGGCGCCCGCTGAACATGGCGGCAGATCTGCCCTGGGTTTGGCCTTCGGTTCAAGGTGAAACTGCGCGATAGAGCAACCCCCTCAGTTATTTGTCGCACTCCTACTGCGGCGCGGTCGGCGCGCGGACTTCAGTCCAATGTCACTAGGAATTGAGCGGTAGCTTTTTCGATGTTGACCGCCTCAGCACCGCGGCTGGACCGGTTTGGGCCGGATTGTTTCTTCGATATTCCTCTAACAGCGCGGGCCCCACT
>DATDCV010000128.1:0-4102 GCA_036524155.1 Verrucomicrobiia bacterium | reverse complement strand
GGGCTTCCTGCGCTTCGTCCTCGCGTCCGCGCGCCACCGCCACCAGGAATTGATAGAGGCGGTCAAAATACCGGTCGTGAAAGTCACGATATGCCCGTTCGTCGCCGGCACGGAGCCCGCGGGTGAGCAGAGTGACGTTGTTGGCGGGGCAGGGCGCCGGGTGGTCTTCCACGGCCTTGGTCGTAGTTAACCGGAACGCAAGAGCAGCGGTGTTGGCGGTTGCAGGCACTGGTTTACCGTTTGGCGGGGGGCGGCGGCGTAGGGACAGTGGTCGGGCTGCCCGGCCGAGGCTCCAGCCCATAGCGTCGGCGGAATGCGTCGTCCATCAGCCGGGTTTCGGCGTTTTGGGGCGGGTAGCCGCGCGCGCCGCCTACTCCGGGCAGGGCATTGACGACTTTTTCGGTGACTTCGATGGCTTGGGGCGACCCGATCACGATGAAGAGATTGGCTCCGGGATGAAACTTGAAGCTGGGCTGACTCCCGGCCTCGGCTTTGCCCTGGGTGGCCTGGTCCAGCGTTTCACTGACGATGCTCGTGATTTGTTCCAGGCTCGCCGAGATATCCTTTTCGTCGCGCTTACCGAGGTGTTCGAGATAGCCGCTCAGGTTGAAGACCTGCACCATCCGCCTGGGGTTCTCGGGTTGAGGTGCATCGTTGCGTGAAAGAATGTAGAGCGAAGAGGAGCCGGCTGGAGACGGATGTGGCAGGCCAGTGTTGGGATCAATGAGCGTGGTTGGCGCGAGGCCTTTGTGCCAGATAAAGGCCTCGCCGGATGCGACCCGCAAGGCTTCCAGGATCTCCGGCATTTCCGCTGCCCGCAGCTTCAGATCCTGAATGACCACCTCCCCCAATTCCGGGGCCAGCACAATGTTTACATCCTGGTATTGGTCCCTGAGCACGTCGACTATCGCTGACAGTTTTGCCGGTCCCTTCTTGCCGCCGGTCAGCAATATCCCATCTCCGATCTCCAACACATAGTTCGACGAGCGGGGAGCATTATGTTTCGCGGATTGTGGTTCCGGCTCCGGCGGCTTTGCCTGGCCGTAAGCGTTGCTGCAGACCAGGCAAGCCGCAAGCAGTGCGGTGCCAGGCGAGAGAATACCGGACAATGTGGCGTGGCCTTTCATATGAGGGTGATTTGATGTTTCGATTTCAATCCGTCACCTGCAACACGCTTGTCACCACACCAATCACGCAAAAATTGTACGGCCTCGGTTTTATCGGCTTGGGGTGCGCCCGTCCCCGGGCGCAGCATCCCAAGGACATACGAACTTCGCAAATTTTGCTGATCCATAACCAGGGGTCGCATCGGGGGCTGAGGCTAAGTTCGCGGAACGGGCCTCTGCGCATCGACTTCCTTCAGCCACGCGTCGAGCCGGCGGGACAACTGCCGGGCTTTGCGCGGGTCCTCTTTGGCAAGGTCGTGCTCCTCGGAGGGGTCGCGCCGAAGATCGTAGAGTTCTTCCCGGTCGAATTCGTAAAACCGGATTAGCTTCCAGTCGCCGACCCGCGCGATGCTGTAGGGGGTCACGCCCTTGCCGTTCCAGTAATGCGGGTAATGCCAGAAGAGTTCGCGGCGGGCCAGCCGTTGTTTGCCGCGGAGCAAGGGCACAAGGCTAACGCCGTCGGTCGCGGTGCGGGCGGCGGACTCGGGCGCTCCCGCCAGTTCGAGCAAGGTCGGGAACCAGTCGGCGCTGATGACCGGCACCGCGCACAGGCTTCCTGGCCTGGTGATGCCCGGGGCCTTGACCAGCAGCGGCACGCGCAGGCCGCCTTCGTAGGGATACCCCTTGCCGAGCCGCAAAGGCGCGTTCGAGGTCGCCGGCGGCTTGCCGAGGTGCACCGCGCCTCCATTATCCGAGGTGAATACGACGACCGTGTGGTCTGAGATCCGCAGCTCCTCGAGTTTTCTCATGATGCGCCCGACGCTTTCATCGACGCTCTGGAGCATGGCGGCATAGACCGAGTTGCTCTGGCCGTTGCCGCCGGGGCGGCGCGAGTACTCCTCGACGATCTCCACTTTGCCCATCAAGGGCGCATGGACCGCGTAATGGGCGAGATAAAGGAAAAACGGTTTCGCGCGGTTGCTTTCGATGAATTTCAGCGCTTCGTCAGTCAGGCGGTCGGTCAGATATTCGCCTTTTTGGCCGCCGCCCTCCGCCAGGCCCGGCACGCGATGAGATGCCCCTGGGTTTCCGTAAGGCCAGAAGTACGAAGCGGGGTGACCGATGTGGCCGCCCGCGACGTTGAGGTCGAAGCCCTGGTACTGCGGGTAGCAGTTCGTTCCCCCAAGATGCCACTTGCCGATGCTGGCGGTGGCATAGCCGAGGGCTTTCAGGGCTTCGGCCAGCGTGACCTCTTCCAGGGGCAGGCGCTTCTGCCAGTCCGGCACCTGGAAGCGGCTTTCTTTTGGTGTGCCTTCGCCCGGGATCCAGTCGGTCAGGTGCAAGCGTGCGGGGTATTTGCCGGTCATGATCGCGGCGCGCGTAGGTGAGCAGACCGCGCAGGCCGCGTAGGCCTGGGTGAACCGCATCCCCGCCGCCGCCAGGCGATCCAGCTCGGGCGTTCTGTAAAATGTGCTGCCGAAACAGCCGCCGTCGGTCGCGCCCATGTCATCGATGAGGATGAAGACGAAGTTCAGGCCGGCTTCGCGACTCGCCGCGCTGGCCGTCAGCGGACCGAGCCCGGCAAACAGGCATGCCAACCCCAGCCCAAGCAGCAACGCTAAACCCGAAACCGGAGCCCGGCCTCTGCCCTTTGTCGCGTGAGCAAGATTCATGGCAGTACCGAACCCGATCCAATCCGGTGCTCGTTTGTGTTTCTCATTCCCGGAGATGTCCCTTGCTGGTGCCGTCAGCAGAGTTGGAGAAACCGCCATGGAGGAGCCGCCGCGCGCTGTCGATGACGTAGTCCCATTGGAATGCAGGCCCCGGGTCCACCTTGTTGGTCTGGATATGAAAATGCCCCAGAACCCCGTGATAGTCTCTGAGCTGCTCATCGGTCAGCCTGCTCTGCAGCAGTGTGCCGGAAGCGTCCCTGGGATAATCGCAGGCGATCCTGGGCAAGACTTTCGACAGGGCGGCAGTGAGCTTGATCAGGGCCGCGTATTGCTGGGGGGTGAAATCGTATTGGACCAGTTCCCCGCCGTGGATGACGCCGGTCACGGGTTCGGGGCGGGCAGGGTGCCCGGTAAAATCAGGAGTCCGGACGCCGCCGCCGCCGAGGCGTTCCGGGATGACAATCCGCGTGCCGCCGTCGGGGGTCTTTTCGTACCAGTCGGCGAAAGGATTCTTGGCGGCCGGGGGATAGGCGCCCATATTCGCGATCTCGATTCCGACGCTGCGGCTGTTGGAGGTGGTTGCGTGCCACGCCCGCTCTTTGAGGTCGAGCGTCTGGTAGATCGTGCCATCCAGGTCGAGGAGAAAATGGACGCTCAGGTCCCGCATATCGTGCAGCACCTTGAAACACTGCCGGCTGGTTCCGCACACGTCATAATGCAACACAAACTGGTCCACGACTTTTTGGAGCGTCGCGAGGTCCCAGCCGCCGCCGCGTACCCGCTCGATTTCCTGTTCGGTTAATCCGCTCGAGCGCAGGTTGTAGCGGTTGGGCGAATCCAGGTCCTTCACTTCCTCTTTCGATTTCTCCCAGCCGGCGGACTCGATGGGGCTGAACCGGCGCTCCACCCGGTAGGCGTCATAGCCGCCCGGGTCCATCCACAGCACCACCGGGGTGCCAGTGTGGACGAACTGGCCGGCGACCACCATCTCGTCGCCTGTCCGCCGTTCCAGCGTGCCCGTTTTCGGGGTCAGTTTGCAGCCGGCCAAAGCGGCGGCGAGCAGAAGCAGAATCGCCAGAGCGACATTTTTTCGAGTTCTCATTGGAGGACAGTCAGTAATGCCAGGTATTGGCGGCACACAGACCCAGTTAGCCCTGCGCCGATCCAATTCGTCAAGCGCGTTTGGCGAATTTGTGTGATGCCCGGTTCACTCTGAAGAAAAGAGACGGATGAAGCGGGTTAACCTGGTCTTTACACGGGTTGGACCTCGCATTAAATCTGGACCATGGCGGCAATGACTTTGAATTGCCCGATGTGCGGCGC
>DATDCV010000127.1:0-1596 GCA_036524155.1 Verrucomicrobiia bacterium | reverse complement strand
GCCCACGGCGCCATAGGTGTAAGTGCCCCCGCCGGGACAGGCGAGCGTCTGCCGCAGCAACTGACTCACCTCAGCTTCGTTGATCGCCTCTCCGGTTTGCTTCTTGTGTTCGAGGCTCCATTGTTCTTTGGCACCCTCGATCTGCCTCAGGTTGTTGATGCAGGCGTTTTTCATCGCTGCGTCACGGGCACGAACAAAATTGGGGACCGCGATAGCCAGCAACAGAGGCAAAACTAAGATGGATAACGCGATGCTGATGTAGCCCGTGATTAACCCTCCAAGCGCCAACCCGTTGCCTTCCAGCGCGCCGGCGGAACGTTTGATGCGTGACCAGGCAACGTGGCCGCAGATCACGGCGGGGATTGCCGTCAACAGCCAGAAACAGGTTAGGCTCAGAATGCCGAGGACAAGGCTCCAGATGGCCAGCCCGCAATTCTTCGGCGGGGGGGAAGTCGGAGCGGGAGCGGGTTCGGTCATTTGTCGGTCTTCCTTTCTATGATGTGCGTGTTCGTGCGCATCTGGGTTTCTCAGGGTTGGGCAAGCTGCTCGCGGAGCCAGCGCGGGCGATTGGTCGTGATTCCGTCCACTCCCGCTGCGGCTTGTTCGCGGGCGACCCTGGCGTCATCAACCGTCCAGGTGTAAAGCTTCAGCCCGGCCCCATGGACCTTGGCGACGAAGGCGGAATCTATCGGGAACCCGGATTCAAGATCCAGTCCGTCGAGCCTGGCAGCTTTGGCTTTTCCGATCAGTTCGTCCAGAGGGGGAAATTCTTTTTTCTTGTTCGGGCCGGCCAGCCAGCAACATTCGAGCATCGGGAATTCGGCTTTCGCTTGCCGCATCGTTTCGTAATTGAAACCAATCAGGACCGTTTGCGCGGGTTCCTTTCCGGCTCGCTTTATCACCGCCTTGAGTTGAGGCAGGATCTCCGGACCGCATTTTATCTCGACGAAGAGACGCCTGCCCTTCGGAACGATCGCCAGGGCCTCCTCCAGGGCGGGAATCTTCTCCGCGAACGCTTTGTTGGTCCATTTGCCCCATTGCCCCGCTTCGAGCTTGCGCAGCTCTTCGAATGGCGTTTGAGCGACCCGGTTCGAGATTCCGGCGATGCGGAGCGTGTCGCCGTCGTGGATTACGGCGATGCGGCCGTCCGGGGTAAGATAGGTGTCCAATTCGACCGCATCGGCGTGTTGCTGATAGCCGAGCCGAAACGCAGCGAGCGTGTTCTCCGGCGCATCGTAGGAAGCGCCGCGATGACCAATAATCTCGACTGCACAACTTGAACCGGCAGTCAGGACTGATCCAACGATAATGAACGGGAGCCACAGCGCGCGCATGTCAAATCAATAGCAGTTCCTTCCAACCTCGCCAACATTTTCAACCGGCACGTCGTAATGGGCCGGTTGCGGGTGGGCCGAACATCCGGCGCGCGGACTTCAGTCCGCAGCAATATCCGACCGACCATTGTGTCTGGAATGCCCATGCCCCCTGCCAACGGAGGTTGCTGCGGACTGAAGTCAGCGAGCCGACCACGCCGCAGCGGGCGCGTTCCCCAATAAACGCAGGGGGTACGGGGCGCCCAGGGTCGCGCCGCTCGAG
>DATDCV010000126.1:0-9452 GCA_036524155.1 Verrucomicrobiia bacterium | reverse complement strand
GGCGGCGGGCGCGGCGGACGCGGACGCGGCGGCGGAGCGGCGAGTGCTGCTGCTGGGGCCGTGACGTTCTCGATCCAGGCCAAGCGAGACACTTTCCCGGAAGTACTCCACCTTTTGACACAGGTGCTCCGCGAGCCGGCTTTGCCGGCACAAGAATTCGAAATCGCCCGGCGGGAACGGTTGACAATGCTCGAACAAATGCGAACGGAACCCGCGGCGCTCGGCCCGCGTCTGCTGCAGCGGGAGTTGAGCCCCTACCCCAAAGATGACGTCCGATACCAGCCGACGATTGAAGAATCGATCGACCGGATCAAGGCGGTCACCTATGAGCAGGTCGTCCAGCTTTACCGCGAATACCTGGGGTCACAGGCGGGAGAATTGACCATCCTGGGCGATTTTGATGAGAAGCTCTGCCTGTCGGTGCTGAAGGGGACGCTCGACGGATGGACCGCCTCGAAGGCTTACGCGCGCATCGCAATGCCCATTCAGCAGGACGTCGCGGGCGCTCAGCATAAGATTAACACCCCGGACAAGGCCAACGCCACCTATACCGCCGGCTTGATGTTCCCGGTCCGCGACGATGACCCGGATTTTCCTGCGTTGGTCATCGGCAACTACATCCTGGGCAGCGGCACACTCTCGTCACGGCTGGGCGACCGCATTCGTCAGAAGGAAGGGCTCACCTATGGCGTCAGTTCCAGCCTCAGCGCCTCCTCGTTCGATAAGCGTGGCACGCTGACGATCATCGCTATCTGCAACCCGCAAAACATCGGCCGCGTCGATACCGCCGTCCATCAGGAATTGGAACGATTGTTGCGCGACGGCGTTACCCAGGATGAGTTGGACAAGGCGCGGCAGGGCTACCTCGGCGCTCAAAAGGTGGCACGTTCAAGCGATGTCGCCCTCACTGGCCTGCTCGCCAACTTGCGCTATTCAGGCCGGACCATGGCCTATGAGGCCGGGATGGAGAAAAGGATCCAGTCGCTCACTCCCGAGCAGGTCGTCACAGTCTTGCGCGCGCATATCGACCTCAAGAAACTGGTTGTGGTTTCAGCCGGTGATTTTGAAGCAAAGACAACCGCCAAAGCCTCGGAATAGTTCCGCCATCAATCTCCCCTCCCCTCCTCCCAGTTCCGTTGCGGAGAGAGAGCTCTTCCAATCGCGCATTCGCGCGTTGCACTCCTGAACGGGCCCGAGGGCTCCCTCTCCTCCTCTGGAGGAGAGGGTTGGGGAGAGGAGGCCCTGAACATGTTCGCGCCTTGCACCCCTGAGCCCCTTGCAGCGCGAGCGTTCGCAGCTTCCCCTCTCCTCGGGGAGAGGGATAGGGGTGAGGGGGAATTTCTTGAACTGGTTCATAGGGAACCTCACTCCGCTCCCGTGCATGCGTTGGAACCCTGAACCGCGAGCCTTCAACCCGCGTCGCTCACTACGGTTTTTTAACGCCGGCCCTCTCCTTTAACCAATCCCAATCCGTAGGCGGTCTAGGCACGAACCCGCCGCCCGCAGCCCCGGGTATGGGAGCCCGCACAGTGTCGGCCACCGCCCACCGATGGCTTTCGATGTGGCCATCGATAAAATGGATATTGGCCGATCGGTTGTGGTAGGACGCCGGCAGGTTGTTCCACTGATTCTGATCCCACGAATCAACAAAAAAACCGTCGTTGAGAGTGTCCGGGTGCTCCTCGATGAAGGCAAAAATCCGGGCGGGCTGGGGAACCGCTCCCATTTTGAAGAACTGCACGTAGTTGGGGTTGAACTGGTCCAAAGCCTGGCCGGGATCTCCCACCAGCGAGTTTAGCGACATGCTGCGGATGCGGGGACCATTCGCCGCCGGCGTCAAGTCCGACGGACATTTGTAAATCGCGGTCGAGTTGTTCACGTACGGCGCGAGCTTGCCGCTCAGGATAAGCGCAATGTTGGTGTTATCCGGCGTGTTACCCCAGTCTTCAATATTATTGACCCAGCTTTGGCGCTCAGCGGTGGTTTGCGCCTTGTTGTGGTTCACGATCAGCCGATCGTTATAATCGTCCGAGTATAGAGCCCAGCCAACCGCCAGTTGACGCAAATGGTTGCTACAACGGGTGCCTTGGGCGCGCACTTTGGCCTGAGATAACGACGGCAGCAGCATCGCCGCCAAAATCGCAATGATCGCAATAACGACCAGCAGCTCGATCAGCGTGAAACCCGTCTCCCGGCGCGCGGCCTCATGATTCGACATAACCAGATTCAAAGCGCGCGATATTATCGGGCCGCCGGCCCAAAGGAAAGCCTCTGCCAGGACCGCTCGGACGGCAACCGTTCGGGACCCAAGCCGCAAAACCCTCGCCGCTCTAAAACCCGAAACCCGAGATCCGAAATCCGAAAGAAGGCCGAAGTCCGAAATCCGAAGGGCTGCCGGGCGAAAGCAAGCAGTTGGCCGCGAAACAGCAAAAGCGACCGACAAGCGGGACTCTGTTTCTGCGATTTATCACCGCCTCTTCGGCCTTCGGATCTCGGCCTTCTTTCGGATTTCGGATTTCGGATTTCTTACCGCTCCGCGCTCGAGTACTCCATGGGCGCCGCCATCGCCTCCGGCCACACAGCATCGGGTTCTTCCCACAGCCCATACTTGCCCCGGTACCAAAAAGGCGTTTCCCCACCGTCGTCTCTGCCGTCTTGCCCCACGGAATAGAGGATGTATCTGCCGTCGTCCTTCACGATGTATTGCAGAGGCTGGCCGCTCAGAGGATCGTACGTCGGAGCCGCGAGGATCTCCGGGCTCAACGCGCGCAAGTTTAGAGGCAGTGTGCCATGACGCATCTGGAACCGCTTCAGTGCAATCGCCGTCAGTGTAAGCTGCCTCAGCGTTTCGTTCCGGGTGCCGGCCTGAACCGCTCGAATACAATTGGGCATCACCAGGAAACTGAGCCAGTGCTGGAACCTTTGTGGAGAACGCGAGATCTTGTCCAGCTTTACGCTCGCCTGGTTCAGGCCATCGGCGGCCTCGGTCCATGGCTGCCCTTTCTTGATGAGGCGAATGGCAGAAATCGTGCCCTGGATCGATTCCAAATAGAAGAGTTCGTCCTCGTCGATGCCCGTCAGCTTGTAGATCGGAAACAGCACATAGTCCGACATGAAAGTCTGTACGGTTAGATTCGTGCAGGCGTTAAGCACGAAGAGTTTCCTTAATTGCTGTCCCCCTGCGCCTCGGTGTGCCAGCCCCCAGGTTTCTTCACCCCCCGCCCGTATGCCTACGAACCCTCTCTCCAGAGCATCCACCAGGTCCACGGGTTCCCACGCTTTTTGTAGGCGCTCCAATTGCCGCTCCGTCCAGCCCGGCGCTTGCAACGCTTCCCACGTGACGGCGAGACCGAGGCCCGCGATTGCCACCCGGATCATCTGTGCCACCAACGTGTAGTCATCGCGGTTCACTTGCGCGCAGGCCGCTAGCGCCTCGAGGTCCTGCAACGCCTCCTCCATCCTGCCCTCGCGCAGATTGCCGACCGCGTCCCCGCACATCCACTGTGCTGTCAGCCTCAGATGCACGAGATTCGGCAGCGGCGCCTGCAACAGGCGAGCTCCGGGGGCGCGGCATATCCGAGGCGGATCTTTGAGGACCTCGCGCAGCGCGGCCAGCGAATCGGCGGCCTTGCCCATTCCGGCTCCAAACTCGTCCCAGCCTACGACCTGCTGGCCCGCCCTCGTGTTTATCCACGGAGGCGTGTCTTGTTTCCACGCAACTTTGGCCCGACCCGGTGCGACACAAACCATCAAATCCAGGTTTCCAGGACAAAGCCCGAAGGTGTTAAGGCGGCTGCCTGCCCCCATCAACAGGGCCGCAGAGGAGTAGTCGATGCCGGGCGCCGGTTCTAAATCAGCCAGTGTCAGCCTCTCTCCTTGCGCACGTAACCGAGCCTTGTATTTACGCAAAGACCTTGTGTCACGCGAGTTATATCCCAGAACCCCTACCAGTAACAACGCCGCCATGCCCACAGTTAGCGCAAGGAACAGGCGTGGCGAGGCGAAGGCCTCACACGCTATCCTCTCCCCAACGCTGTAATTGCCACTGGTCCGGGTATGCATTCCCGTCAAACCATCAGCCATTCCTGGGCCAATCCTCCCGGTCAGGCGTCTCGCTTGTCCCCGATAGATCTCCTGCCTGAATCGAAATTTTGGCAACGCCTCCCCTGCTCTGCACTTTCGGCGTGCTTTCGAGTTCCCACGCGCTACTTTTCCCGCATGATTTCGCGGACCAAGTCGGACCTGCTCTTTGCTGAGGCCCTGAAGTACATTCCGGGCGGCGTGAACTCGCCGGTCCGGGCTTTCCGGGCCGTGGGGGGTCAGCCTTTCTTCGTCAACAAGGCCAAGGGCGCCCACATATCGGATGTGGATGGCAACGAATACATCGATTACGTCGGCACCTGGGGCCCGGCGATCCTCGGCCATGCTCACCCAAAGATCATCCAGGCGGTGCAGGCGGCGGCGGAACACGGCACCAGTTTCGGCATTCCCAACCCATTCGAGGTGACCATGGCAAAGCTGATTTGCTCGCTCGTGCCAAGCGTGCAAAAAGTCCGGATGTGCAATTCCGGAACCGAGGCGACAATGTCGGCGATCCGGCTGGCGCGCGGGTACACGAAGCGGGACAAGATCATCAAATTCGACGGCTGCTATCATGGCCACGCGGATTCACTGCTGGTCAAAGCAGGTTCGGGAGCGCTCACGTTTGGCAACCCCGACAGCGCGGGAGTCCCGGCCGCCTTTACTCAGCACACCATCGTCGTGCCGTACAACGAGCCGGACGCGGTCGCGGCGGCATTTGCCGCGAATCAGGGCCAAATCGCCGGCATCATTGTTGAACCGGTGCCGGGCAACGCCGGACTATACCTGCCGAAGCCAGGTTACCTCGAGTTCCTGCGCGACGTGACCCGCAACAACGGCGCCCTGCTGATCTTCGACGAGGTCATGACCGGGTTTCGTCTGGCCAAAGGCGGAGCGCAGGAGCGCTTCGGGATCACTCCGGACCTGAGTTGCTTCGGGAAGGTGATCGGCGGCGGATTGCCAGTCGGCGCTTTCGGTGGTCGCGCGGACATTATGGATTGCCTCGCTCCCTTGGGGCCGGTCTACCAGGCGGGCACGCTCAGCGGCAATCCATTGGCGATGGCGGCCGGCATCGCGGCGCTGCAAGAGCTCTCAGCCACTAACGCCTATGCCCGCCTTGAAGAGTTGGGCCTTCACCTGGAAGCCGGTCTGCGCAAAGCCGCCAGGTCCGCCGGTGTCGCCATCCAATTCAATCGCTGCGGTTCTATGTTCTGCGGTTATTTCACGGACCACCCGGTGTATAACCTCGCAGACGCGATGAAAAGCGACCGCGAAAAGTTCAAGCGGTACTTCCAGGGCATGCTGCACGAAGGCGTTTACCTGGCGCCCTCACAATTCGAGGCGGGCTTCCTCTCCACCGCGCACACCGAACAGGATGTTGAAATGACCTGCCAAGCGGCCGAAAAGGTCCTCCGCAGGCTCGCATAAACAAGCCATGAGAATCCTGGCGCTTGATCATGGCACTAAACGAATCGGGGTCGCGATCAGCGACGAGCTGAAAATGATCGCGCAACCTCTGGAATACGTCCCTGCGGAACCTTTCGCGAATTTCCTCGAGCGAATCAAGGAGCTGTTGCGTGAGAAAGAGGTAGAGCTGGTGATCGTCGGCATGCCCCGCAACATGGACGGCAGCTACGGCCCGGCAGCACTCAAAGTCCAGGATTTTGTCGCTGCGCTCAAGAATGCGGTCGCTGTTCCCATTCAAACCTGGGACGAGCGCCTAACGTCCGTCCAGGCAAACAGGCTTCTAATTCAGGGTCACGTGCGACGGGAGAAACGCAAGGAAAAGGTCGACAAAATGGCGGCCGCCATCCTCTTGCAGGGATACCTGGAGAGCATCGCCCGGTGATGAACATTCCGGCGAGCTTGCGTCGGCGCGCGGACTTCAGTCCGCAGAAATGTTCGTCAAGCGGGGGATTGAGCAAACGGGGTACAGCAGGCGATCATGCGTTGCTGCGGACTCAAGTCCGCGCGCCGACCCGCAGTGTGTTCTATAAAATCCCGGCCCTCACATGGGTATGGATTCTGTAAAATTCAAACTGACGATTGCCTACGAGGGCACCGCGTACCAGGGCTGGCAGGTGCAGAAGATCGGCACCGGCGTCCAGGAAAAGGTGGAACGCGCTCTGGCGCGGTTGTTCCCCAGCAAACCGCGCTTGCATAGCTCAAGTCGAACCGACACTGGCGTTCATGCCCTCGGCATGTCGGCTCATTTCGAGGTTCCGCAGACTGAATGCCGCATGACGCCGGCGAAGCTGGCGCTGGCGATCAACGCCTGGCTGCCGCAAGACATTCGCGTGCTTGCCGCCGCACGAGCGCGCGCAGGATTCCATGCCCGTTTCGACGCCACCGGCAAACAATACCGATACTTTGTCTGGAACCAGCCGGCCATGAACCCGCTCATCCGGCACACCGCCTGGCATGTCCCCCGCCCCCTTGATCTCGAAGCGATGCGCCGCGCAGCTCCCCTGTTCGCCGGCAGACAAGACTTTCAATCCTTCGCCGCAAACCCCGGCTATGCGCGCGAATCCACAGTGCGCACCCTGTCTCGCTGTGACTTAAGGAAGAGTGGACCACTGCTCACCTTTTTCATCCAAGGCGATGGCTTCCTCTACAAAATGTGCCGGGGCATCGTCGGAACCCTGGTGCAGGTGGGCCTGGGCAAATTTTCCCCCGCTGAAGTCCGGGCGATGCTGGCCCAACGCGACCGGCGCCTGGCCGGCATGACCGCCCCCGCTCACGGATTGGTGCTGTGGAAAGTGTTCTACCGCCGCCGTACTACACCCGCAGCGCATTCGCGACATACTTTTCCCAAATCTGTCGCTGTTCAATGAGCGCCTGCACCCGGTCGGTAACTTTGTCGCTCGCCTCTAACAACGCCCAGCCGTCCCAGCCCATTTTCGCAAGCAGATTGGTCTGGAGCTGATAGGGAAACTTCGAATCTTTAAGGTTGTGGGTGTGCAGTGTGTGCCCCAGGAAGCTCTTCACGAGATTGAAATTGTGCTCAAACCCCTCACCCTCGGCATCTCGCGCATCGCAGTTCAGCTTAACCCGCACGCGAGGCTGGCGGACTTGGTCCATTATGGCCCGAATCGTGGGGAGCGTGCCGGCCGCGCCGTGGGCCTCCAGCCTTACCTCCTGATCAAAGTCGGCGGCAAATGCCCCCAGTTCATTCAGCGCTTCGGCGATTTGCCTGACGGTTTTCTCATGCGGCACATCAGGGTGGAACTGGTTCGGAAACACCCGCACCCCGCTGGCGCCGACGTCGCGGCTCAACCGGATATGGGCCTTCGCGTTCTCGACCGCTTCTTTGAGCCGGGCCGGCTCGGGCCAATCCAGGCGCTCGGCGCTGGCGATACCCACCAGCGTGATGGGACTGTCGGCGAATCTTTTTTTGACCTCACGCCGTCGCTCGGAGCTCAATTCGAGTTCGACGCCGTGCGCGTATTTCGCGCTCGTCCGCAATTCGACGCCGAACACGCCCGCTTTTGTAAGGTTGGCGATGATCGTCGGAATGTCCCAATCCATGCCCCACTGATAAGAAGTGAAGCCGAATCGTAGTTTAGCCCCGCGCGGGTCAGGTGAGCCGGCGGCCGGCGAGTCGAACGGGGGAAGCGCGGCAATAGCGCAGAGGCCGAGGGTACTCTTAATGCCGCCTGACAAAAAGTCCCGGCGTGAAGTGGTCTTTTGGTTTGGAATCATAGATGGGTGTTCGTTGGATGGGTCTAAATCCTGGCGCGAACCACAAAGGGCTCGCGGTAGTCCCGCGACACGAGTTGATTGGCTTCGGCGCTAAACTCGCCTGTGAAACGCTCGGTAGCGGGGTCCATCGTCAGAAGCGCACCGAGCGTGGCAGGTGTTTTTTTGACGTCGATGCCATTGGCCGACAAATGGTCCCGGAACCGGTCATAAGCGTTCGCCAACTCTCTATGCGCGCTGATTCGGTCTTTGATTTCCTCGGCCGGCGCAGATTTGCCCAGCCGGTAAGAAATGTTAGCCATGTGAACGAGCGCCGCGGAGAGGTGGCCTTGCAGTATATCCCCCTGCAAATCGCCCGCCCGACGGCTACGCACCACCTCTATAAAGTTGGCGTACATCTCCGGGTTGGTCGGCTCGAACTGCCTAATCAATTTGCCATTCGGATCAAACGCTTTGTCGTTGGCGACATAACCATGCTCACAATGCACCACGAGACCGATCTGAACCCCGGAATGCGAATCCATGGTGTTTCTGGCGTTTTTCTCCCAGTTCGTTTGGAGGAGTGAACCGTCCTTTGGCAGACCGCGTACCTCGAAGATAACAGGCGCGGGCTCGTAATCCAGGAAAGTGATCTGGGTATTCGGTGTCTGGCCGTCGTCCTCGTACCCGAACCGGCCGCCGACGGTCAACACATGGCGCGGCAAAACGTCCTGCCCCACGGCGATCCGGCAGCCATCCATATAGTGGATGCCCATATTCCCCAGGTCGCCGTTGCCGTAAAGCCAGTCCCAGTGCCAGTCGTAATGCAGATACTCGCGCCGCAACGGCATCACCGGCGCCGGCCCCGACCAAAGGTCGTAATCCAGCGTCTTCGGGATGGGCTGGGCACCGATGACTTTACCGATGCTCATGCGCGGTTTGTAATTCAAGCCGCGCACGCAGATGATCTTCCCCAAACCTCCTTGCCGGACAAACGCGAGCGCTTCCTGGATGCCCGAACGCGAGCGCGAACCGCTGGTGCATTGGACGATGCGACTATACTTGCGCGCCGCCTCGACCATTTTGCGGCCTTCGAAAATGTTGTGCGAGGCCGGTTTCTGAGCAAAGACGTCCTTGCCAGCTTGGCAAGCCCAGATGCACACCAGCGCGTGCCAGTGGTTGGGCGTAGTGACGCTGACGGCGTCGATATCTTTGTTCTCCAGGAGCCTTCTCACGTCGACGTAGGCCTCGACCTTCTCGTTCCATTTGTGGAACTGATCCACTTCCGGGTCCAGGTGAGCACGGTCCACATCACACAGCGCAACGATCCGCACGCCTTGGATTTTGCGGAAGTCGCGGATGTCGGCCTTGCCTTTACCGCCGATCTTCACCTTCGAGCCGATGCCCACCACCGCGAGGCGGATGTCGCCGTTGGCGCCCAGAGCGCGGGAGAAAGGCGCCACCGCAACGCTGCCGCCGAGAACAGCCAGGGCAGATCCCGTGGCGCTCGAATGTTTAAGAAATCTCCGACGCGAAATTTGTTTCATGTCCGTTCCAATCATCTGGCATTAAAGGGTTGCACCGGAGTCGGCTTACGGTCTTGCTTCGACGGCATCTTAATGCTCCTGAAGTTCTGCCTGCCATCCTTTTTTCCGTATGATGGGCCGGATTGCACGGCGGCCACCACTTACAGC
>DATDCV010000125.1:0-21619 GCA_036524155.1 Verrucomicrobiia bacterium | reverse complement strand
TTGGTGGCGAACTCTTACCGCGGGAGTCAAAACCTGATTTCCCGCGGTGCTGACCCGGCCAGAATAAAAGTCCTGCCGAACGTGCTGGATCTGGCCGAATTCGATGCCCGCAGCAGGATGCCTTCGCGGTGTGCCCTGCCTCCGGGCCGGATCATCGCGGCTGCTGTCGGCAGCCTGCTGCCCTGTAAGCGTTTCGATCGGTTTTTGAAAGCGCTGGCCCTCGCCCAGCGCAAAGCGCCCAACCTGTTCGGTGTTATCGCCGGGGCCGACTGCGGTGCCGGATCCGCCCTGCTACGGACAGCCGATGAGCTTGGCCTGGGGCCTGGCGAGGTCAGCTTTGCGGGTGAATGCGATAACGTTCCCGCCTTGCTCGCTCAAAGCGCTTTCCTGGTCCTTTGTTCGGACTATGAAGGCTTTCCCAATGTCATTCTCGAGGCCATGGGTGCCCGGCTGCCGGTGGTTACGACACCGGTTGGCGATGCCGAGTCGATCGTGCAGCACGACCTCACGGGCTATGTCGTCGATGGAGATCACGTTGAAGCCATCGCCGACCGTATGGCAGAACTCGCGCTGTCGCCTGCAGCTCGAAAAAGGCTGGGCATGGAGGGGAGAAGGCGCGTTGTTCTGGAATATAATTACGAAGCGTTGTCCACTCGCCTGCTGGCAGTCTGCCGCGATTTCGCCGTGCAGAACCGGAAACACGACCTGCTGAAGAGCCTGGAGGGCGGCGGGCTTGTGGCGTCGCCGTCCGGCCTGGCCGGCGCACGCCTGGCAAGCGAGCCGGCTGCGTGACCGAAGGCGATTTCACGGCAGAAGCCTTGAACTGAAAAATGCCTGCTTTCTCCCAACGGAAGATCTGCTTCCTGGCGGGGACCCTGGAGCACGGCGGAGCTGAGCGACAGCTCTTCTACGTGGTCCAGGCTCTGTGCCGGCACGGAGTTTCCCCTCGGGTGTTGTGCTTCGACCAGCGGCAATTCTGGGAGGACCGGATTCGGTCGTTGGGGGTGCCCGTGTCCTGGGTGGGCCAACGGCAATCCCGACTGGCACGACTGGGCCGCGTGCTGAAGGAATTGCGAAGCGACCCGCCCGACTTGTTTCAAAGCCAGCATTTCTTCGCGAACGCCTATGTGGCGTTGGGGGCTGCAGTTTTGCGAATCCGGGGCGTGGGCGCCATTCGCAACGAAGGAACGGCGGAATTGCACAAGAACGGACGCATCGGCGGCTGGATCAACCTGCATCTGCCGTCACTCATTGCTGCCAACAGCCGGCTGGCCATTCGGCAGGCGCTGGAACTGGGGATTCCCAGCTCGCGCCTCTTCTTTTTGCCGAACGTAGTTGACACGCAGTGTTTCAGACCTGCGGCTCACGCCACCGGGCGAAGCCTGACCCTGGTTTCCGTCGGCCGTCTGGTGAAGGAGAAACGGTTCGACCGTTTTATCACGATTCTAGGCCGGCTGCGGACCGAGTTCGGTTTGGATGTGAAGGGGTGGATTGTCGGCCCCACTCAGGACCCGACCGTGCGGAAAGACCTCCAGGACCAGGCCGCCAGAGCTGGTTTGTTCCCCAAGTTTCTGCGTTTTCTGGGCGGGGTTTCCGGGATGGCGGCATTGTATCGTCAGGCTGATATCTGCGTGCTGACTTCGGATTTTGAAGGCACCCCGAATGTATTACTTGAGGCGATGGCCTCCGGGTTGCCTGTCGTCGCCACGAACGTGGGCGGGGTACCGGATATCGTCCAGCAAGGCAAAACGGGTTTCCGTGCTGAATGCACCGACATGGAGGGGCTGACCGCAGGGGCGGTTGAACTGGTCAAGAACGCGGCGCTCAGGGCCGAGATGGGCCGGAAGGCGCGGGAGTTCGTCGAGGAGCAACACGCTTTGGATCGTCTGCCCGTTTACCTGGACGAACTTTATGCGAGAGCCCTCGAGCCATCTCGCGCCCGGAAGCTCCGCTCTGCCGACGCCACCGCGGTGACAACATCCAGTCCCTGCTCGGGTAGCGCGGCCTGATCTTGAGGTGAACAAGTGAATATCGCGGCGACACTTCTGATGGCGCTGGCCCGGCGTTTCAAAAAAGGGGGCGTCATAGTCAATGAACACACCCTTACGAACGCACAGACGGAACTTCATCTGCAGGTGCTGGGCCGCTGGTTCGATTTCATCGCACTCGACGAACTGCCGCAGCGGATGGCCCGGCCGGGCCGGCGGCCCTTTTGTCTCTTGACGTTCGACGATGGCAAACGCAGCAATTTTTCGCAGACCGCGCCGGTGCTGGAGCGCCTCCGGGTGCCTGCGGTTTTCTATCTCACGACAGGACCGGTCACGACGGGTTCCGCCTTCTGGTTCGATCAACGTGAACGAATCGTGAAAGCACTCGGCTGTTGTCCTTCGGGGCTCGAACTCGCGGCACTCAAGAAGCTGCCGTTCGATCAACTGATGGAACGGCTGGAGCGAGTCGGCGCTAAGTGTGACCTCCAAACCGAAGGCGAACCTGACGACTTGCGGCCGATGTCCTGGGACGAAGCTCGCAGCCTGAACCAGCGGGGGTTCGCGGTCGGCGCTCACGGCGTGACGCACGCGATTCTGACTCGTGAAAACCGGCAAAAGGCGTTTGGTGAAATCGAGGAGAGTCTCGGAAAAGTCAGCCTGGAGCTCGGCTCGCGCTGCCGGACGTTCGCATTTCCCAACGGCAACTGGGATCGCGAGCTTGCGCAACACGCGGAACGTTGCGGGGCGCGCACTATCATGACCACCGAGCCCACGTGGGTCGACCACACCGCCGCTTTGTGGCACCTGCCGCGGGTCCAGATCTTTGGCGGGTCATCCCGGGCACGGATTGAGTCGAAGATCGCGCTGGCGGCGGTCAGAGGAGCTCTGGCGAATCCTGACGGGACCGGAAGAAGGTACCGGGAGGGCCGAACCGCCGGGGGCACACTCTCCCCAGGAGTACCGGTCCCCGGAACGAGCCGCTAGGAGATGGCACGGATGAAGTTGTTCGCGTCAAACCCAGGGAGGCGCACATGTGCGGAATAGCTGGTCTTTACGATCCGGTCGGCGATGCGGCCGGGGCTGAGCGGCTGATGCGCCGAATGCTTGCCACGATTCGTCATCGCGGGCCGGATGAGTTCGGGATTTACCTCGACCGCCACGTCGCGCTCGGCAGCGCCCGGTTGAGCATCATCGACCTCGGCGGTGGTCAGCAGCCGATTTCAAATGAAGACGAGTCGTTGTGGATCGTCTTCAACGGGGAGATTTTCAATTACCTGGAGCTGCGCGCCGAACTGGAGGCACTGGGCCATCGGTTCACAACCGAATCCGATACCGAAGTGCTGTTGCACATGTACGAGGAGCGCGGGGCGGAGTGCCTCGAACGGCTCAACGGCCAGTTCGCCTTCGCGGTTTGGGACGCGCGCGACGAAAGCCTTTTTCTTGCCCGCGATCGGCTGGGTGTTCGGCCGCTGTTCTACGCGGCCCACGGGAAGCAGCTCATCTTTGGTTCGGAGATCAAAACGGTGCTGGCGTCGCGCCAGCTCGGCGGAGAGATTGATCCCGCGGTTTTGGACCAGGTTTTCAGCTTCTGGGCGCCTCTCTCGCCGCAGACGATGTTCCGCGGTGTATTGGAGGTCCCACCGGGCCACTATCTGGTTGCTCGAAACGGAGAGGTCACGCTCGAAAACTACTGGAGGATTGATTTCCCGAGCGTCGATCCCGAGGGACGCCGGCCTCGTCCTGAAGCGGAAGAGGAGCAATGCCTTGAGGAACTTTCCGCGCTCCTGACCGACGCTGTCGATATCCGGTTGCGCGCGGATGTTCCAGTGGGTGCTTACCTCAGCGGGGGGCTCGATTCGTCGTTGACCGCCGCTATCGCGCGCCAGTTCAAAGGAGACCGGCTCCACACGTTCTCCATTGCCTTCACGGATGAGAACTACGATGAAAGCGACTTCCAGACGCGGATGGCCCGGTTCCTTGGCACCGACCACCGGGTTGCCCGGGTCACTCACGCCGACATCGGGAGAGTGTTTCCAGAGGTCGTGTGGCACACGGAGACTCCGGTCATGCGCACTGCGCCGGCGCCGATGTACCTGCTCTCGAAGCTGGTTCGGGACAGCGGGTTCAAGGTCGTTTTGACGGGCGAGGGAGCGGACGAGCTGTTCGCCGGCTACGATATCTTCAAAGAAACAAAGGTGCGCCGATTCTGGGCCCGGCAACCGGACTCGACCCGACGTCCGCTGCTGTTCCGGCGGCTGTATTCCGATATCCCGGGGCTCTCAGCGGCCAATCCTGCCCTCCTGGCAGCCTTTTTCCGGGCCGGGCTCACCGATTTGGACGTGTTCGATTACTCGCATGCGGTGAGGTGGCGCAACAACCGGCGCACGCGCAGGTTTCTCTCGGATCGCGTTCTGGCGGAATCGCCAATCGCCGGTTCCCAGTCGATCCTGTCCCGCCTGCATCCGCGATTTGCAGAATGGGACTACCTCGCCCGGGCCCAGTTCCTCGAGACCGAGATCTTCCTGTCCCAGTATCTTCTGTCCTCGCAGGGAGACCGCATGGCAATGGCCAACTCTGTCGAAGGCCGTTTTCCATTCCTTGACCGGCGAGTAGTTGAGTTTTGTTCGGGTTTGCCCGCGCGGCTCAAATTATGCGGGCTGACCGAAAAATATCTGCTGCGGAGACTGGGAGAGCGCTGGCTGCCGGCCGAGATCTGGCGCCGGCCCAAGCGCCCCTACCGGTCGCCGATCCAACGCAGCTTTTTCACCAAACCCACGCCGGACTATGTGGCCGAGTTGCTTTCGGCTCGGAGCCTGAACGCATCCGGCTTGTTCAAACCGGGGGCCGTCGATCAGCTCGTCAGGAAAATCCAGCAGGGTAACTCCCTCGGCGAAACCGATGAGATGGCCCTGGTCGGAATCATTTCCACGCAAATCCTGCATCATCAATTCGTTGATAACCTAAACCTGCCTTCCCCCATCGCAGATGGCCGGATCAAAGTCTGTATGGGTGCGGGGGCGCCATTCCCGAAAGTTCAGCACGATGTTTACCAAACATGTACTCACCATTGAACCTGCGGCTGAAACCGAACGCATCGTTCGCTCGCTGCGCCAGCAGGTGCAGAAACTGCTGCGCCGGCACGGCGGCGTAGTGGGCATCAGCGGAGGCGTGGATTCCTCCGTGGTGTTTGCCCTGTGCGTGCGGGCGTTCGGCCGCGACAAAGTCGTTCCGGTCATCATGCCCGACCGCGATTCCGATCCCGCGAGCGAGCAGCTTGCCCGCCAACTGGCGAGCCAGTTTGACGTTGAACCGGTCCTGGAAAATATCACCGCCGCCCTCGAGGGCTTCGGATGCTACCGCCGGCGCGACGAGGCAATCCGTCGCGTCTTCCCGGAATATGACCCTGCGCTGGGGTACAAGGCCAAAATTGTGCTGCCGCAGAACCTGCTTCAGACCAACACGCTCAACACCTTTTCCGTCACCATTGTCCGGCCGGATGGCACGGAGCGGAGCGAGCCTTTGGCGGCGCGGGAATTTCTGCAGATTGTGGCTGCTTCCAACCTCAAACAGCGCACCCGCATGGCCACGCTTTATTACCACGCTGAGCTGCGCAACTTCGCCGTGATCGGAACCGCCAACAAGAACGAGCACGACCAGGGTTTCTTCGTCAAATACGGCGATGCCGGCGTCGACATCAAGGCGATTGGCCACTTGTACAAAACCCAGGTTTATCAGCTCGCGGCGTACCTTGAAATCCCGAAGACCATCCGTGAACGGCCTCCGACGTCTGATACCTACAGCGCTGCCTGCACCCAGCAGGAATTTTTCTTCCGGCTCCCGTTTGACCTCATGGATTTGCTCTGGTACGCGCAGGAACACAAGGTCCCAACTGCCGAGGTGGCCCAGATCATGCAATTGCCCGAGGTTCAAGTCCAACGGGCCTATGAAGATTTCTCCCGCAAATTTCGCACCACGAACTACCTCAGAATGCACCCGCTGGAAATCAACTGACTCAAACCAACAACGTTTATGGAAATAGAAGACAAAATTCGCCACTTCATTGTCACAAATCTTTATTACGCCGAGGATTGTTTGATCACCCCCGATGACTCATTCCTCGAGACCGGAGTTGTGGACTCGATGGGGGTCATGGAACTCGTGTCCTTCATCCAATCCGAGTTTGGCGTCGAGGTGGCTCAGTCCGAAATCATTGTCGAGAATTTCGACTCGATTCGCCGGCTGGCCAGTTTCGTGCGCCGAAAACAGATGCTGCAGAGGCCGTTCACTTCACCGCCCGAAACGGCCAAGACTTCCGGCGCGGCTCCGGTTGCCAATCGATGCACGGCAGATCTGTAGACTGCGTGGACGCGCTTCTGAAAGCCTGGCGCGGTCGGACTCCGGGGCGGGGGATCGCGCGGCCGTCTGCCGGCTGCGCCGGGGGCGCCAGGTGCAGTTGTCGTCAAGGCGCTGGTCTGCGGTCGAAAGGAGGCGAATGATGAACATAGCCAGAGAGATACTGTCCGGGGGTGCGGACTCCGCGGTGGCAGTCCTGCATGGGGACGACGCGGTGACTTATGCGGAGGTGCGGGAGCAGGTTGCCGGGATCGCCGGCGGGTTGCTCGCCCGGGGCCATGCGAAGGGCGACCGGATTGGCATTCTCTCGGAGAACAGTGTGTTCTTCCTCCAAGCTTACCTGGGGATTATACGGAGTGGTCTCACGGCAGTGCCGCTCCAAACGGAAATTACTCCGGACGTTTTTTCCCGGATCGTCTCCGGCACCGGCCTTCGGGAGGTCTTTGTATCGAACCGATTCCTGGCTCGGGCGCGGCCCTGGGCCAAAGAGTTGGGTTTGACTCTGGTTCCGGAGGGCGAGTGCCGAAACCTGTTCGAGCACAGCCAACTCGCGTATCCTGAGGTGAACCCGGTGAGCGACCTTGCGGCGCTCATGTTCACTTCGGGTTCAACCGGCGTGCCGAAGGGGGTGATGGTCAGCCACCGTAACATCGAGTGTAACACCAAGGACATTATCTCCTATCTGGAATTGAGCCCCGGTGACCGGGCGATGGTAGTGTTGCCCTTTCATTACTGCTTCGGCCTTTCGCTGCTGCACACAGTGCTGATGGCGGGAGGTTCGCTGGTCCTGAACAACGAATTCAGGTTGTTCCCGGAAGCGATGCTCGAGGAGTTGCGCGGAAAGGAGTGCACTGGCCTGGCTGGTGTGCCTTCCACCTACCAGATTCTCCTCCGGAGATCCCGGTTCCGTGAACTGGAATTCCCGCACCTGCGGTGGTTTCAGCAAGCAGGAGGAAAATTGCCCAACCCCTGCATCGATGAGCTGCTTTCCGCGTTTCCGCGAACGAAATATTTTCTGATGTATGGCCAGACCGAGGGGACAGCGCGGCTAAGCTATTTGCCGCCGGAACGCGTAACCGACAAGCTGGGGTCGATCGGCCGGGGGCTACCCTCGACCAGGCTCGAGGTCCTCAGGGCTGACGGAATTTCGGTTGTTCCCGGCTCGGACGAGGTCGGTGAAATTGTGGCGAGCGGCGACAATATCACCCGGGGCTATTGGAACGACCCGGTGGAAACCGCCAGGTATTTCAAGAACGGAAGACTGCACACGGGCGACCTTGCGCGGCTGGACTCCGAGGGCTTCATCTTCATAGTCGAACGGGAGCGGGAGATGATCAAATCGGGCGGCAACCGCGTAAGCGCCAAGGAAGTGGAAGATGTAATCGCGGAGCTGCCGGACGTGGTCGAGGTGGCGGTTGTGGGGGCCCCCCACGAGTTGCTGGGGGAGGCGATCAAGGCGTTTGTGGTGCCGGGTTGCAAGGGGCGCATGACTCCGCAGGACGTGGCAGCCCACTGCCGGAGACGTTTGCCTGCCTTCAAAGTGCCCGAGGATGTGATTTTCCTGAAGACGATGGTCCATAACAGCGCCGGCAAGGTACTCAAGCCGGCGCTGAAAAAGATGCTCCAGGAGGATACGCCCGTTGAAGCTTCAACTGAACGGGCCGCGAAACCCGAATACTGCTCCGCCTGACTCCGGTCCGGCGAGCGGGCCGCCAGAGAAATGATTTTTCAACTGCGTGGTTAGCGCGAAACGCGCCGCGCCACCTGATCGTCTATGCAAGAACCTTATCAACCTCGTGTGTCCATCGTGCTGCCCTGCCGAAACGAGGCGGGGCGCATCGAAGCCTGTATCGAATCAATCCTCGCGCAGGAACCCCCCGAAGGCGGACTGGAGATCATCGCCGCCGATGGGATGTCGACCGACGGGACGCGCGAGTACCTGGAGCAGATGGCTCAGCGGCACTCCCAGGTTCGTGTACTCAACAACCCGGGGCGTATCGTGTCGACTGGTCTCAACACCGCCATCAGGGCTGCGCGCGGCGAAATCATCGTACGCATGGACGCGCATACCACTTATGCGCCTGATTACGTGCGCCAGTGCCTGGCGGTGCTCGAGGAGACCGGAGCGGATAACGTGGGCGGGCCGATGCAGACACAAGCGGCCACTTTTATGGAGAAGGCGATCCGCGCCGTATTCCACTCCGCCTGGGCCGTCGGCGGCGCGCGTTCTCACCAACCCGCCTACGAAGGCTATGTGGACACAGTCATCTACGGTTGTTGGCGGCGAAGTGTCTTTGACCGGGTCGGTTTCTTTGATGAAGATCTGATCCGCAACCAGGATGATGAGCATAATCTTCGCCTCACTCGGTCCGGCGGCCGGATCTACCAGTCCCCTCGCATCCGCAGTTGGTACCATGTGCGGGGGTCGCTCACGGCTCTTTTCCACCAGTATATGCAGTATGGCTACTGGAAAGTGCTCGTGATCCGGAAGCACCGGCTTCCTGCGTCGATCCGGCACCTCGTTCCCGGGCTGTTCGTGGGCACACTGCTTCTTCTGGCCCTCCTCGGTTCATTCTGGCCTCGCGGATTGTGGGCGGTCGCCGGGCTGAGCCTGTTTTACGCGCTGGTGGTCGCCGCCATTTCGGCGGTCGTCGCCGCGCGGTCGCAATGGAGCGTGTTTCCTGTGCTGCCGGCGGTGTTTTGGTGTTTTCACTTTGGCTACGGTTACGGTTTTCTGCGTGGGGTCCTGGATTTCGTCGTGCTCCATAACGCACCGCAGACTCAATTCGTGCAACTGACGCGTGGGGGCGGGCCCAAGCCCGGGCAGGCCAACAGCTAAGTGCCAATCACGACCGAACGAAGCCGCGTGCAAACCAACGCCGAAGTGGATCGCCTCAAGGAAGTGTACGGGCTGTATGCCGCCCATGGCCTGCAAAGCTCGAGATGGTCGGCCGCCAACCCGGGCAACCAGGCCATCCAACGCGAACGTGAAGCCGGCACCCGCAGGCTCTTGCAGAGCTCCGGCTTTCTGCCGCTCGGCACCAGGCGGATCCTCGACGTTGGTTGCGGCACGGGTGAGAAGCTGGCCGGGTTCCTCGAGTGGGGGGCGCTGCCCGAAAACCTCGTCGGTGTCGACCTCATCGCCGAGCGCATCCGGGCCGCGCAGCGAAACTACCCTGAACTTACCTTTCAGCTCGCCAACGCGGAATCCTTGCCGGCGACAGCCCGGTCGTTTGACCTGGTTCTGGTGTTCACTGTGTTTACTTCGATTCTGGACTCAGGAATGGCGGCCAATATCTGTGGTGAAATCGACCGTGTTCTGGCTCCCGGCGGTGGCGTGGTGTGGTACGATTTCAGAATCCATAATCCCTGGAACCGCAACGTGAGGGGCTTGAACCGGGCCCGGATCCGGGAGTTGTTTCCGGGGTATCGCCACTCGCTGCGCTCGATTACGCTGCTGCCGCCGCTGGCCAGGCGCCTCGGGCGGTTCACCCCCCTGCTTTATCGCCGGCTGAGTGCTTGGCCGTTCTTGAGAACCCATTATTTGGGCCTGTTGACCAAGTCCTGAAGATCTGCCCGCCGGACGGTGCGCAGGATGCCCGGCCCGGCACTCTGATCCAATCGGCTTTAGGATCACGCTGCCACCATTCCCGTAAGATTATGCCCGCAATTCCATTTTACCGACCCAGTATCGGCCAGGCCGAAATCGACGAAGTTGTTGATTGCCTGAAAACCGGATGGTTGACCACCGGCCCGAAGGTGAAGCTCTTCGAGTCGGAATTCGCGCACTACATGCGGCATGCGCACGCGGTGGCGGTCAATTCGTGCACGGCGGCATTGCACCTGGCGCTCGAAGCGATCGGGCTCAAAGCCGGCCAGAGAGTGGTGGTCCCGACCATGACGTTCGCGGCGACCGCCGAGGTGGTGCGGTACTTTGGTGCGGTTCCCCTGTTTGCCGATTGCCGGCCGGAAGACTTGAACATGGACGTTCCGGATGCCGCCGAGCGCATCGAAATGGCGCTGGCCCATGGGGAAGAGGTGGCGGCGGTCATCCCGGTCCATTACGGTGGTCAAATCGGCGATGTTGCCGGCGTCAAAGCACTTGCCGAAACCTACGGACTTCAGGTCATCGAAGACGCCGCCCATTGCTGCCCCGCATATTACCGGGACGGTGAGGAGTCGGAATGGAAGACCGTTGGGACCGATGCGGCGATCAGTTGCTACTCCTTTTACGCTAATAAAACGATCACTACCGGGGAGGGCGGCATGGCCTGCACCAATTCCGAGGCGTACGCCGACCGGATGCGGATCATGTCCCTGCATGGCATTTCGCGCGACGCGTGGAAACGGTACACCGCCGAGGGCTCGTGGTATTACGAAATCGTAGCGCCGGGCTATAAATACAACCTGACCGACGTCGCGGCCGCCATCGGCGTACACCAGCTCCGCAAGGCCGATCGCCTGCACCAGCGGCGCAAACAGTTGGCCGCGCTTTACTCCGATCTGCTGGCCGAAGTGGAGGAACTGATCCTGCCCGGGGTCATGCCGAACCGCATTCATTCCTGGCACCTCTATTCCGTTCGCCTGAAGCTTGATGGCTGCGGGATTGACCGCGCCGGGGTGATCAGCGAGATGAAGCAAGCCGGGATCGGCACGAGCGTGCATTGGATGCCGCTCCACCTGCACCCTTATTACCGGGACGCGCTTGGCTGCAAACCGTCAGATTGCCCCTGCGCGGCCTCGATTTACCCGGAGTTGATCAGCCTGCCGCTCTATCCCGACATGACGACCCAGGATGTCGAATACGTCTGCCGCACCTTGAAGCGAATCATTGCGCGATGCCGGACGGTAACTCAAGGAGTGAGTGCCGCCGTCAGGAGTTAGCCCGGCCGATCAATTAAGCGTGACCGAAAGTCTGCGCGCCCGGGCGACGAGGAACATCTCGCTTTCCGCACCATTTCGACCATGACGAGGCCCGATTTCAGTTCACCGGATGAGCAAACGTCCGGCGTGGAGACTCGAAGCGCCCTTTTGTCCGTGAAAAGCGCCTCGTTTGCGAAGCGTTCGTATGACGTGTTGTTCGCGAGCGCCGGCTTGGTGTTGCTCAGTCCGCTGATGTTGTTGCTCGCGGCGCTCGTCAAAGCCGGCGACGGCGGACCGGTCTTCTACTGTCAGTGGCGAGTCGGCCTGCACGGGAGGCGTTTCCGGATCTGCAAATTCCGCACCATGACACCGCTGGCGGAGGGAGCCGGTCCACAGGTGACGAGCGACGGAGACCCGCGGGTGACGCGAATCGGTCGATTCCTAAGGAAGACCAAATTCGATGAGCTTCCGCAGCTATGGAACGTGTTGAAGGGTGAAATGAGCCTGGTTGGCCCCCGGCCGGAGGTTCCCAAGTATGTTGCTCATTACACCGTCAGCCAACGGTCGATCCTGAATCTCAAGCCCGGGATAACCGCTCGCGCCACTCTCTGTTTCCGCGACGAAGAACGGCTGCTCAGCCAGGCCGATGACGTGGAGGAATTCTACGTTAAGCACTGCCTCCCCCTAAAGCTGCAACTGGACCTGGAGTACGCCGCCCGGGCGAACCTTCTGAGCGACACCTGGATCATCTTTCGAACCATTCTCCCCTGGTGGAGGCGCGCCGCGAACCGATCGGCTGGCGGTGTGCGCATGGAGCAAGACCTCGGTGCCTGGCCGCCCGCCTGAAAGCAAACCCTCGTTTTTGGAGTGAATAGTCTCATGAAATACGTGCGTGTTGGATTTGTGCTGGCCACTGCTGCCATCTTGTTGAGCAGCCTCTGGCTGGGGTATCAGCTTCGTTTTGATTTTGACATGCCCCCGGATGTGCGGCGAGTCGCGCTGTGGGCGTGTCTCTGGGTGGTCAGCCTCAAGCTCTTCGCCCTTTGGCGATTTCGCCAGTTTGAGGGGATGCTCAGGTACTTTGGCCTGTCGGAGTTCTCGAGCCTGCTGTGGGCCGTGTCCCTCTCGAGTTTGTTGCTGTTCGTTATCTCCACGCAGTGGGGCTGGGCCTACGCACCGCCTCGAAGCGTGGTCGTCGCCGACTTCGGTTTCACGTTCGTTGGGCTGTCGGCTTTTCGACTCGCGGTCCGGCGCGTGCTCAATCGCAGTACCACCGCTCCGGCCAGCTCCCACCCCCGGCGGGCGCGCCGGGCCGGGATTGTGGGCGCGGGCCTGGTCGGGAGCACGTTGGCGCAGGAGTTTGCCAATCACCGGGAACTCGGCCTGCAGGTGGTCGCCTTTTTTGACGACGATCGGTCGAAGTGGGGACGCCGGATTCACAACATCCCCGTGGTGGGCCCGCCCGAGGCGCTCCAGAACGGGCACTGCAACCTCGAATTGGAGGAAGTGATCATTGCGATGCCGAGCGCCTCGGCCAAGCGGGTCGCGGAGATCGTTCGCACCTTGCAGCAACGCCAGGTCAAATTCAGCACCGTGCCGTCATTTTATGAGCTGGCCACCGGCCAGGCCAAAGTCAGTCAACTGCGCTCGGTCGAGGTCCAGGAACTTCTCGGACGCGAGCAGGTCCAGCTCCAGGACGGCAGCGTCCGGCACATTCTTCACGATCAGGTGGTGATGGTGACCGGAGCGGGCGGCAGCATCGGGAGCGAGTTGTGCCGCCAAATCGCTACTCATTCGCCGCGTTCCGTGCTGTTGGTTGAGCAATCCGAAGTACAATTGTTCCAAATCGAACAGAACCTGATCGAATCCGGGCACAGGGGGAAGATCGTCCCCTTGCTGGCGAATATACTGGATCGTCGGCGAATGGACTGCATTTTCCGCGAGTACCGCCCCCAGGTGGTATTTCATGCCGCGGCCCACAAACACGTTCCGATGACCGAAATGCAGCCGGGCGAAGCGGTGAAGAACAACGCGTTGGGCACCGCGCAACTGGCCGAGTCGTGCCTGAAGTTCGACGTCGACCGCTTTGTGCTTATCTCGACCGACAAGGCCATCAACCCGACCAATGTCATGGGAGCCACCAAGCGGCTTGCCGAGATGTGCGTACAATCGCTGCACGCGGCGCACCCGGAGGGCACCCGCTTCATGGCGGTCCGATTTGGCAATGTGTTGGGTTCCTCGGGCAGTGTGGTGCCGATCTTTAACAAACAGATTGCGCAGGGCGGCCCCGTCACGGTCACTCACCCCGAAGTGACTCGGTACTTTATGACTATCCCGGAGGCGGTGGGCCTGGTGCTGCAGAGCGCCGCGCTGGGTGTGGGCGGCGAGATCTTCACTCTGGACATGGGCCAACCGGTCAAGATCGCCGACCTGGCCCGGCAGTTGATAACCCTTTCGGGGTTCACGCCCGACAAAGATATTCGGATTGAATACACCGGGCTGCGGCCCGGCGAAAAGCTGTTCGAGGAACTCAGCTATCACGGGGAGCACATCTGTCCGACCCGCCACCCGAAGATCATGCGTTTGCTCGGCGAGCCTTTCCCGCTCGAGCACGTGAGGGGTTTTCTCCTCGAGCTGGTGGACCAGATCGATGAGTTGGAGGTGGACGAGTTCAAATGCCTGCTCCAGTGCGCTGTTCCCGAATACAAACCGCAACTGGGGAAGTTCGTTCCCCGCAAGCCTGCGGACAGCGAAGGAGCGGATGGGGCCAGCGAGCGGCGCCGGCGCGGCAGGCTCCAACCCATTCCTCTGTTTCCCACCAAAACCCCGCTCGGTCACGTCGGGGGCATGAAAGCCGCGCTGGGCTAACCCTTGCCGCCGCCGGCACATCCTCAATCACAAGCTAGTTAAAGTCCAAGGTTTCTTATGAACATTATCGGCATCAGCGGAGTAGATCAGAACATCCTGTTCAAAACCCGCGAGTTTCCCGGATTAACGCCACGCGAGTACCGCATCAACCAGGGATTCGACTCCGCCGCCGCGCTCCTCGGCGCCGAGGGGGTAATTGCGGCGGCGGCCGAGGAACGATTCACCCGGGAGAAGGCCACCGGGGATTTTCCCGTTCGTGCCATCGAATACTGTCTGGAGGCCGGGAACCTAAAGATCAACGAGGTGGATTTCCTGGCGCACGGATTTGCTTACGAACCGTTCCGGGCGGCCTTCCAGGAGCCCGAGCACGCCCGCAAGCAATACGACGAGCTTTACTCCCCGGAAGTCCAGAAACGGCATTTGCGGGATCATTTTCCGGGAGTGGACTGGGACAAGAAGTTTGTGGCGGTCCCGCATCACCTGGCACACGCCGCGAGCGCGTTTTACCCCAGCGGGTTTGAGGAGTCGCTGATCGTCGTCAGTGATGGCATGGGCGAGGTGCATAGCCTGACGGTTGCCGTCGGGCGGGGAGCGGACATCCAGATCGTGAAACAGGTGCCGGCGTTCCATTCCCTCGGGATCCTGTACGGCGTATTCACGCTCTACCTCGGGTTTTTCATGAACATGGACGAGTACAAGGTTATGGGCCTGGCACCCTATGGCAACCCGCGGCGTTTCTTCGAACCGCTGATGAACCTGGTGAGCCTGAAAAGCGACGGGACATATGTGATTCCCGCGTTTGCCCAAAACACGACACCGCTCGAAAAAGAAACCCACGCCGGCATCTTGCGGCTGCTGGCCGAGCGGTTTGGGCCTCCGCGCGAACCGAACGCGGAGATTACCCAGGATCACAAGGACATCGCGGCTGCGTTGCAGGCGGTGCTCCAGGCCTGCCAAATGCATGTCGTCAGGCATTTCAAACGGGAGACGCACCAGTCGCGGCTCTGCCTGGCCGGGGGCGTCGGCCTCAATTGCTCGCTCAACGGCGTCCTCCGGAGGAGCCGCTTGTTCGACCGCATGTTTGTGCAACCCGCCGCCGGCGACGACGGCTGCGCGCTCGGGGCGGCATTGGTGGCAGGGAAACTTCACGATCCCGGCTTCAAGCCGCGGAAGATGTCGGTGCCTCTCTGGGGGCCCGAATTCGGGGAAACCGAGGTCAGGCGGGCGCTCGATTGCCGGGAGGACTGTGTCGCGACGAAATGGCATTCGTTCGGCGACTTGTGCCGGCACGTTGCGGACCGTCTGGCCGCCGGAGAAGTCGTCGCCTGGTTCCAGGGGCGGATGGAATTCGGCCCACGCGCGCTCGGAAGCCGGAGCATCCTGGCGGACCCGCGCGACCCCACGATGAGAGACCGAATCAACGGCCTGGTGAAGAAGCGGGAGGGCTTTCGTCCGTTTGCCCCGGTGGTGACCGCGGAGGCAGCGGCGGAGTATTTCGATATCGCCCCTGGTGACGAAGAGACCTTTGCCCACATGCTCTATGTGACGCAGGTTCGTGCCCCTTACCGAGAAAAACTCCCGGCCATTACCCACGTTGACGGCTCGGCTCGGGTGCAGACCGTTTCCGAGGAACACAATCCCCGGCTGTGGACGTTGCTGAGGGCTTTCGAACGGGTCGCTGGCCTGCCTGTCATTTTGAATACCTCTTTTAACGTCAAAGGCGAGCCGATCGTTTGCACTCCCTCAGAAGCGCTCAATACGTTCAGGAATGCGCGCCTGGATGCGCTGGTCATGGGCGACTACCTGGTCGAACCTAAGCCCGACCTCTGCCGCCCGCCGGAACGGGCGACCCAGCCTGCCGCTGCCATGGCCGGCTGAGCCCGGATCGCCCCGCTCCCTCGTCGTTACCTCTCGTTATAATCGCTCGGGCGGGGCGCCCTCACGCAGCGGGACTTGCACGTTGTGGTGAGAGGGTGTCTCGCGACCTGAAACTCCTCACCAGAATCAGCATTATGGATCGGATTGAGTTGCAGAAGGACTATTGGCTGAAGCAATTGTCTGAACCGCCTCCGCCAGCCGGGCTGCCTTGGGACAAGGAACGTCCACCGGTTTCCTCTTTCGTTCGGGAAACCGTCACGACCAGAGTCCCGGCGGAAGCGTGGAACCGGGCACGGGCCCTGGCTGTGCAGGCCGGCACCACACCTCAGGTGGTACTGCTGGCTGTGCTTCAAACGCTGTTGTTTCGTTACACAGGCCAAACCGATCTCGTCAGCGGCATGCTTCTGAGCTCCAACTCCGGTTCGACGCGTCAGCAGCTTGCAGCTTTGCGAACCCGCCTGGCGAGCACGAGCGCGGCCTGGGATCTGATCGGGGAGGTTTCCGCAACCGTCCGCGAGGCCGGGGAGTGCCTGGATCTCTCCTTCGGCGAGGTGCTCGATTTGCTGGCGCTCGAACCGGGAGCGCAGGCCGATGGTCTGTTCAACGTGGCTCTTGTCCCACTCGACTTGGACCATACCCCGACCCGTCTGCTCCGTTCGCTGGCGTCCGCTGACGCCGAGCATTTGACGAACTGTGCCCTGGTGTTGCGGGCCCGTGAAGACGACGGCGGCCTGGCACTGAGTTGTGAATATGACGCGGAACTTTTCGAGGCCGCGACGGTAGAGCGGTTCGCGGGACATTTCGGGAACCTGCTGGCCGGGATGGCTTCCGAGCCACAAACCTCCCTCGAACGCCTCGATTTGCTCAGCGCCCCCGAAACCCGGCAGCTATTGGTCGAATGGAACACGACCGAGACCCAAATTCCGAAAGCGGCCAGCATTCATCAGCTCATTGAGGCCCAGGCGAAAGTAACCCCCGATGCCGTCGCGGTCATTTGCCGGGATCGGCAGCTCACCTATGCAGAGTTAGACGCGCGCGCCAATCAACTCGCATCTTACTTGTCTGCGCGGGGTGCAGGGCCGGAAGTGTTGATTGGCCTCTGCACGGATCGCTCGTTGGACATGCTGGTTGGGCTGCTGGGCATTTTGAAGTCGGGGAGCGCCTATCTCCCCCTGGACCCGGCCTATCCCTCCAACCGGCTCGCCTTCATGCTCGAGGACGCGAAAGTCCACCTGCTGGTTACGCAGGAACGGCTTACCGCAGCGCTGCCTCCCGGCAAAGCACAGCGGGTGCTTCTGGATGCGGACTGGCCTGCGATCAGCTCTGAGCCCGGGGAAAATGTCGATCGGGGTGTAGCGCCTCGGCATTTGGCCTATGTCCTTTACACCTCCGGCTCGACCGGCAAGCCCAAAGGTGTGATGGTCGAACATGGGAACGTCCTGAACTTCTTCGGGGGGATGGACGCGCGCGTCCAACACAGCCCGGGTTCCCGGTGGCTGGCGGTAACAAGTCCTTCTTTCGATATCTCCGTGCTGGAGCTTTTTTGGACGTTGGCGCGGGGCTTTACGGTCGTGCTCTACGCCGGAGACGAAGCCAAGGCCTCTTCCGCCTCGCCCGGCCGGCCGGCCTCCCGGCGCCCAATCGATTTCAGCCTCTTTTACTTTTCGTCGGATCAACACGAGGGCCCGGGCGGCGCCTACCGCCTTCTTACCGAGGGCGCGCGGTTTGCGGACGAGCATGGGTTCACCGCGGTGTGGACCCCCGAACGGCATTTCCACGATTTTGGCGGGTTGTTCCCCAATCCCTCGGTCACCAGCGCCGCTCTCGCGATGATCACCCGGCGGGTTCAAATCCGCTCCGGCAGCGTCGTTGCGCCGTTACACTCGCCCATCCGCATTGCCGAAGAATGGTCCGTCGTCGACAACCTCTCAAATGGGCGGGTGGCAGTTTCTTTTGCGTCCGGCTGGATGCCTGAGGACTTCGTGGTCAACCCGGGCAGTTACAGCGACCGCAAGGAGATCATGTTCCGTCACCTCGATGTCGTCCGCCGATTGTGGCGCGGCGAACGCGTGGCGATGCCAGGTCCGTTGGGCAAGGAGGTTGCGGTCAAAATCTTTCCGCGTCCGGTCCAGCGGGAGCTGCCGTTGTGGCTGACGGCGGCCGGCAACCCGGAAACCTTCGAGATGGCGGGCAAGCTCGGCTTGAACCTTCTCACGCACCTTTTGGGCCAGCGCCTGGAGGAAGTCAGCCAAAAGGTCGCGTTGTACCGCCGGGCCTGGCGGGAAGCCGGACATCCGGGTCAGGGCCACGTGACGTTGATGCTTCACACGTTCGTCGGCGAAAGCGTGGAAGGGGTTAAGGCTGTCGTCCGCGGGCCGCTGATCGAGTACCTCCGCAAGTCGGCGGACCTGATCAAGGGCTATGCCTGGGCCTTCTCCGCCTTCAGGCACAATTCAGCGTCCCGGGAGCAGGCGGATTTCGGCGCCCTGCCGAAGGAGGAGATGGACGCGATTTTGGAGCACGCCTTCAACCGTTATTTCGAGACCAGCGGCTTGTTCGGCACCCCCGAGAGCTGTCTTGAGACCATCGACAAATTGCGCGCGCATGATATCGACGAAGCGGCCTGCTTGATCGATTTTGGCATCGACCCGGAGGTCGTGCTGGGCAATCTGAAGCACCTCGATTCTCTCCGGGAGGCCGCAGGTCGCACCTCCGAGACCGACCCGACTGATTATTCCATCCCGGCCTTGATTGAGAGGCATGAGGTAACGCACTTTCAGTGCACCCCTTCAATGGCCGGGATGTTGCTCTTGGACGAAAGAACCCGAAGTGTTCTTGGGCGGCTGCGGACCCTTCTGATCGGCGGCGAGGGATTCCCGCTGGCGCTGGCGAGGCGTCTGCGATCCGTTGTTGAGGGCGATATCATCAACATGTACGGACCGACGGAAACCACGGTTTGGTCCAGTACCTATCAAGTGCCGCCCGCGCCCGACCGGGTTCCTGTCGGCCGGCCCATCGCCAATACTCGGATCTATATCCTGGATCACAACCTGAGTCCGGTGCCGGTAGGGGTGGCCGGAGAGTTGATGATAGGTGGCGCGGGCGTGGCGCGTGGCTATCTTGGCCGGACTGAATTGACAGCCGAGCGGTTCATTCGCAGTCCGTTTCCGGGCGATGGCGCGGATCGGCTCTATCGCACGGGAGACTTCGCGCGTTACCTTCCTGACGGCAATATCGAGATTCTGGGGCGGTTGGATTACCAGGTCAAAATTCGCGGCCACCGCGTCGAATTGGGTGAGATCGAAGCCTTGCTGAACAGCCATCCGGCAGTACGCGAAAGCGTCGTGATCGCCAAAGAAGGAGCCGGCGGGGACAAGAAATTGGTGGCCTATGTCGTCCCCCGGGCGGGTGAGGCCCCGAACCGCCAACAGTTGCGCCACTACGCGCAGGAAAGAGTCCCCGACTACATGGTGCCGGCGCAAGTGGTGTTACTGACCGAGTTCCCGCAGACCCCCAACAAAAAGATCGACCGCAAAGCGCTGCCGGCACCGGAAGCCGCCCCGAGCGAGAATGAGGTTGATTTCGAGCCGCCGGCAACCGCCGTGGAAGAAAGTGTGGCCGTGCTGTGGAGCGAGTTGTTAGGGATCAAGCGCGTTGGCCGGCGCGACAATTTTTTCGAGTGCGGCGGAGATTCGTTGCTCGCCATGCAGCTCGTGGTCCGGATTCACGAACGTTTCGGCGTCGATCTGCCGCTGCGGAATTTGTTCGAGAGGCCGACGGTCACCGGGCTGGCGGCAGCGATCGATGCGCTGTCGTGGTCGGCCACGGTACCGGCCGCGGTGGAGACTGTCGGCGCCCGTGAGGAGGTCGTACTGTGACGGTGACGTCATTTCTGGCGATGCTCCGCGACCGCGGCATCGAGGTTTCGATGGATGGCGATCAGCTGCGCTGCAATGCCCCGGCCGGCACGCTAACCCCCGAGTTGCGCGCGGAGCTCCGGCAGCGCAAACACGAGATTCTGCATCTCCTCAACGCGGCGCAGTCGCTGGCCCGCCAACAGCGCGCGATTGTTCCTATCCAGCCGCGCGGCTCACGCCCTCCCGTATTCGCCATCGCCGGCCACAACGGCGACGTCTTTTGCTTCCGCGCGCTGGCGCGGAGCCTGGGTGAGGATCAGCCTTTCTACGGGTTGCAGCCGCCCGGTCTCGACGGTCACAAAGACCCATTCGACCGCATCCAGGATCTCGCAGAATACTTCGCGTCCGAAATCCGCGCGTTTCAGCCAGCCGGCCCCTGTGTGATTGTCGGCTATTGTGCCGGCGGCACTCCCGCTTTCGAATTGGCGCGTGTGCTCCATCGCAAGGGCGCCACCTTGAACAGTCTCTCCCTCTTTGGTGCTCCCTTTGCCACCGCCTACCGGCGATGGCCGCGGCTGCGCAAAAGAATCGCCAGCCAGCTCGATCGCCTACTGCGACACGCTCGCGCCGTCGCTTCATTGCCGGCGAGCGAACGGCGGCAGTACCTCGCCGAGAGGATCCGCAACCGCAGGGCGGACTCCGACGCCAAACGCCGCACCGCGCGGGAGCCGATGCTGGCGCATCGTGCGAGGGTGGAACGCGCCACCTTCGCGGCGTTGCGCCGCTATATACCCGGCGCTTTTCCCGGCCGCCTGTGCCTTTACCTGCCGTGCAAGGCCTGGGCGCCCTCCGGGGAGGAACCGCTCCGTTGGCGCTCGGTGGCGAGGCGGGTCGAAACCTATTTCGGGCCCGACGGCTGCGACGGCGACCTGATGCTCCGCGAGCCCTACGCGCCGGTGTTCGCCGACCTTTTCAGGCGGAGCCATGAGGGGAATCACTCTCGGGCCGAGGAAATCGACAGGCGTCCAATGGAGGTTTACGAGCCGGCGGACGGGTTGGAAGCTGCGGCGTGATCAAACGCTGCGGGCTGTGCTATGAGGATCCTTGCCGTCACTAACATGTACCCATCGCCGGAATTTCCGGCCAGCGGGGTCTTTGTACATGAGCAGGTCAAGAGCCTGCAAGCGATCGGGCTGGATGTCCGCGTGCTGTTCATCGACCGTCGGCGGGAAGGCGCGCTGGCCTATTACCGAATGGACCCGAAGCTCACGGAAGCGGTGGGAGGTTTCAATCCCGATTTGATTCATGTGATGTACGGTGGGGTGATGGCCGATCGAGTCGCACGACGGCACCATGTGCGACCGCTGGTGATCACGTTTCATGGCTCTGACTTGCTGGGTGAGAACCTCTCGGGCTGGGCGCGCAGGGTCATTTCCAGGTACGGTGTTTGGTGTTCAAGGAAGGCAGCTAAAGCTGCCGACGGTGTGGTCGTCGTGGCACGCCATCTATTGAACGGCCTGCCTCCCGCGGTGCGGGCGGATAAAGTCCGGGTGCTGCCATGTGGGATCGACCTGGAGCGGTTCAAGCCGCTGGATCCGCTGCAATGCCGGCATGCGTTGGGATGGAACAGCGAAGGATTCCATTTGCTCTTCGCCTCGAGCAACGGTGACCCGGTGAAGCGTCCCTGGCTGGCGAACGCCGCGGTCGCGGAAGTTCGCGGGCGGGGGCTGCGAGCGGAGCTGCACTACCTGACGGGTGTGCCCAACGCGGAGGTGCCAGCGTGGTTGAGTGCCAGCGACGCCCTGCTTCTGA
>DATDCV010000124.1:0-8263 GCA_036524155.1 Verrucomicrobiia bacterium | reverse complement strand
CAGTCACCGCGCGCGGCCATGCCACATTTGGAGATGGAGAAGCGCCGGACGACCTTTGAGGAAGTGGAGCTTGGGTTTTCGACGGAAGCCGCCGGAAAGGAGTCGCGCCGGTGTCTCGGCTGTGGCTGCGGCAAGGCGATTCCCTGTCGGCTGCGCCAGTACGCGACTGATTACGGCGTCGACCCGCAGCATTTCTTCGGTGAGCGGCGGCATTTTGCGCGCGACACTTCGCACCCGGACATCGTCTACGAGCCGGGGAAGTGCATTATGTGCGGCGCGTGCGTGAAGGTCGCGGCGGAGGCCGGGGAGGAGCTCGGTTTGGCGTTCGTGGGGCGCGGCTTCGAGGTGGCGGTGGGGGTGCCCTTTGATCGGCCCATGGCCGAGGCGCTGCGGAAGTCCGGCCGTCGCGCGGCCGAAGTGTGCCCGACCGGCGCCATCATGCTCAAGGGCACGGGCTGCGCGGGGTGCCGGCTGGCGTAAGCCGGCGATAAGCACCTGTCGGCTGTCCAATACCCGCCTCGCGTTCGGCCGTTGCGCGATGGAATTACGGCGTGAGAGGCGGCGAAGAAAGGGTTTGAGCCGCCGGCTCCCGACCCCGCGTAGTCAGGGAAAAACAGGCGACGCCTCCCAGCAACATCAGCGCGCCTGCCGCGTCCAGCCACCAGGGCTGAAACACCACGTGCCCGGCCTCCGGCGCCGTTGTCAGCCCGGGGATATCGGTTGCCAGGGAAGTAAAGAATACGAACAACCCGTTGGAAACAGCGTGGCCCAGGATGCAAATATTAATCGATCCGGTGCGAAGGAAAAACCACCCGAAAGCGACCCCGAGCCAAAAAGCGGAAACAAATTGCCACGGGTTCATGTGCACCAACGCGAACAACAATGAGCTAAGTCCGACGGCGAGAACCGGCCCGTGGCGGCTCAACAGGCCGCGCAAGATGAGGCCCCGAAACAGCAACTCTTCCGAGACCGGCGCGACGATCACCAGCAGGAAAATGCGCTCGACCAGGTTTCCCTGGGAGGTGAACACCTGTTTGTAGGCTTCGACCAGAAATTGCGGCGCGGGAAAGATGGAGCGGAACAGATTATCGGCTTCGGAAAGCAACACGTCGCCCCCAACGACGGTGAGAATCATCGCAATCACCTGCGCCAGCGGAAGCCGCGCCAGCGGAAAAGCCTGGCGGAACGGGAGGCGGTTGAGGTAAAGCCCCAGCGCTACGGGGCCGCCCAGTGCCAGGACGTTAATAAACGCGCCCATCAGCGGGTTCTGCGCCAGCCCGGGCCGCGGCAACTGGAACGCCCGCACAAACACCTCATCGAGGATCGCCAGTGGCAGAGCCAGCAACGTCTGAATGGCGACCACCATGATGGACAACACTACCGCCATTCCGAACCCGGGGTTTGCCAGTTTCAAGCTCATGCGTGTCGCGCAGCCGTATATACGCGGCCGCCGTTTGGAGAGCGAACAAAATCTCCGCCACCTGGGGGCGAATCACGGGTAGGCCGAGCACCCGGCGCGCGGACTTCAGTCCGCAGAAATTTCCGTCAACCGGCGGATCGAGCAAACCGGATGCAGGAGGCGGTCGTGGGTTGCTGCGGACTGAAGTCCGCGCGCCGACCACGCCGCAGCAGCGGGCGGACCTTGCCGTTACGTTCCGAAAAACTTTTGAATCTCCGTCAGCACTTCAGCAAAGCGGTCGATCTCGTCGCGCGTGTTGTAGAAATAGAAGCTCGCCCGGGCGGTGGACTCGACCCCGAGCTTGTGCATCAGGGGCTGATTGCAGTGGTGGCCACCGCGCAGCGCGACGCCCCATTGGTCGGCAACCGTCACGACGTCGTGCGCGTGGATCTCCCGCAGGAGAAAGCTCACGAGCCCCGCCCGCCCGATATGGGGTCCGAACAGCCGGATACCCCCTTGCAGGCGGGATAGTCTGGCGTACGCATACGCGCCCATCTCCTGGTCATGTTCGGCGATGCGGTTCCGGCCGATGTGGTCCAGGTAATCCATCGCCGCATGCAGACCGATCGCGCCCGAGATGTCCGGCGTGCCGGCCTCGAACTTGTGCGGCCCGCTTTTCCACGTGCTCTTCTGGAATTCGACGCTGAGAATCATTTCGCCGCCGCCCTGGTAGGGAGGCATGGTTTCGAGGGCCTCGGCCCGCGCGTACAAGACGCCGATGCCGGTGGGGCCGCACATTTTATGGCCCGAAAACGCGAGGAAATCGCAACCGATCTCCTGCACGTCCAACGGCCGGTGTCCGGCGCTTTGCGCGGCGTCGACCAGCGTCGTGACGCCGAGCTTGCGCGCCCGCGCGCACAGTTCGGCCACCGGGTTGATGGTGCCCAGGGAATTGGAGATGTGAGTCAGCCCGAACAGCTTGACCTCGCGGGTCAGCCATTCGTCCAGCCGGTTCAAGTCGAGGAGGCCGATGTCGCCGGTGATCGGAAGGAAAGTTAGCGTGGCGCCCGTGCGCTCAGCCAGGAGTTGCCACGGCACAATATTGCTGTGGTGCTCCATTTCGGTCAGCAGGATCCGGTCGCCTCGCTGGATGAACTTCGAGCCCCAGGCTTGCGCGACCAGATTGACGCCTTCGGTCGTGCCCCGCGTGAAGATGATCTCATCGGCACTGCGGGCGTTGATGAATTTCGCGGCGCGGGTGCGGGCAGCCTCGTAGGCAGAAGTGGCGCGGTTGCTCAACTCGTGGATCCCGCGATGGACGTTGGCGTTGTCGTGTTCGTAGTAATGCCGCAGCGCGTCGAGCACGGGTCGCGGTTTCTGGGTGGTGGCCGCATTGTCGAAATAGATCAGCGGTTTGCCATGGACGTGCTGGTGCAGGATCGGGAAGTCAGAACGAATCCTGGCGGGATCGAAAAGTCCGGTTGCGCGGGGTCGGGCGGGAGTCTCGGTGATCATCCGGTTCTCGGGATTGGTGAATACGGCAGATTTACATGAGCCCGAGTTGGAGTTTGGCGGCCTCGGACATCATCGCCTGGTTCCACGGCGGATCCCAAACGAGTTCGACCGACACGTCGTCAACGCCTTCGAGACCGAGCACACGGTTTTGCACGTCTTGCGCCAGCATCGGGCCCATGCCACAACCGGGTGCGGTGAGTGTCATCTTCACGTCCACCTTGTAGCTGGACACCCCCAGCGGGGTGAGGTGACAATCATAAATCAATCCGAGATCGACGATATTAACGGGGATCTCCGGGTCGTAGCACGAGCGCATCTGGATCCAAATCTCCTTCTCCAAACGCTCCTGCGTCACTGGCGCGCCAGTGGAGGCGGCCTTGGCTTCCGGTTGCAGGCCGAGCGCATCCGCATCCGACCCTTCGATGCGAAACATGTTGCCGTTGACCACGACGGTGTAGCTGCCGCCGAGGGACTGGCTGATGTAAGCCTGTTCTCCCTTTTGCAGGGTAACTTTCGAGCCGACCGGGATGACGGCGGCGTCGACGTCGCGGGTTAGCGTAATCGGATCACTGCTGTTCATAAATGTTCATCGCCAATATAGCCGACGAAGGGCTTTCTGTCGCGTAGCCAGGCCCGGGTTCAGAACCGAGGCCCCGGTCAACAGGCATTCCAGGATTAGGCGGCAGCCTACATGTCTTCCGTTTCGGTAGTGACTGGTTTGCTGGCTTCGCCCTTGAGCGCCGCCATCAGGGCGTGCCAGGCGAGGATCGCGCATTTGACACGCGCGGGGAACCTGTAAACCCCGGCAAAGACCGCGAGCTTTCCCACCTCGCCCTGGAGTTTGCCGGTGGTGACCATCTCGTGAACCTGCGCGAACATTTGCTGCAGCTCGGCCCTGGTTTTGCCCTTGACGCTCTCGGTCAGGAGGGAGGCGGACGCTTTCGAGATGCAGCACCCCGAGCCGATAAAACTGGCTTCCTTCACGGTGTCGCCTTCGAGTGACAGGAAGAGCTTTAGTTGGTCGCCACAAAGCGGGTTGTTCCCTTGCGCCGAGCACGTCGGGGCGGTCAGTTCGTGAAAGTTGCGCGGGTGCTTGCAGTGATCGAGGATCACCTGCTGGTAGAGGTCAGAAAGGTCGTCGAACATTGTGGTCCGCTCAGCGCTGTTCCGCCACATGCGGATTAGCCTCCAGCCGTTCCCAAAGCAGCCGATCCAGCTCTTCGCGGGCAGGGGCGCACCGGATGCGCTCGGTGATCTCTGCCGCAAAAGCGTGGATCAAAATACGGCGGGCGGTCTCCGCGCCAATGCCCCGCGCGCGCAGATAGAAAACCGATTCCTCGTTCAATTGCCCGACGGTAGCGCCATGGGTGCACTTGACATCGTCGGCGTAAATCTCGAGTTGCGGTTTGGTATCGACCGTGGCGTCTTCGGAAAGCAGGAGGTTTTTGTTGGTTTGCTTGGCGTCGGTTTTTTGGGCCGCCTGTCGAACCAGGATGCGCCCATGGAAGACGCCTTTGGACCGGCCGTCGAGAATGCCGTTGTAGTATTCGTGGCTGTTGCAGTGCGGTTGGGCGTGCTCAACCACCATGTGGTGATCCGCCAGTTGGTCGCCGCGCGTCAGGTAAAGCCCATTGAGCACGCAATCCAAGCCCTCCCCCGCCAGCACCGTCCGGATGTTGTTTCGCGAAAGCTTCGCGCCGGTGGCAATCGAGTGCGAAATGAAATTCGAACCGCTCCCCAGGCGGGCGTGCAGCGCTGATATGTGGAACGCGCCCGCGCTCTCGTCCTGGAATTTGCAGTGCTCGAAGACCGCGCCATCGCCGACCACCACCTCAGAAACCGTGTTGGTGAAAGAAGCGGCCTGGGCCGTCGAAACATAGCTTTCGAGAATCGTGGCCCGGCTCTGTTGCTCCACCAGAATCAGGTTGCGCGGGCTCGCCGTGGCCCCGCTCTCCTTGAGTGTGGCAATGTGTAACAGATGAATCGGTGTTTCGACGGCGCGGCCAGCGGGGATATGAATGAAGGCGCCGTCCTGGAAAAAAGCCGTGTTGAGGGACGTGAACGGGCTGTTATCGGTCTGCGCTTGTCTTCCAAAGTTATCCTGCAGCAACGACGAGTTGACGGCCATGGCCCCGGCCAGACTTTCTGCCGTAAACCCCACGGGCGCGGGAGAAGACAACTCGGGCGCGAAGTGGCCGTTGATGAACACCAACCGGTGTGCGGCCAGGCTCCCGAACGTAAAACGCGCCAGGTCTTCCGGCTTGATGCCGTGCCGGGCCGGAGCCTGGAATACCGGCTTGAACGGCAGCTTGGCAATAGCGCCCACATTCGTAAACCGCCAATCCTCATCCTGGAGCGTGGGGAAACCCTGCTCGGCGAAACGAGAAACGCCTGCTTTGCGCAAGGGAAACACCCACCCGGGCTGCTGCGCTTCTCTTTCGAAGCGCTCGAACTTCTCCAGGTGAGATTCAGTTGTCCCTACGGACGGTTTTTCCACGGTTTTAGCCATGCATTGAATATTTGACCTGCTCTGAGGTCGAGTCAAACGGCGCGTTAGTGTTCCATGCTTGTGCAGGCGGCGCAAGTCTCGGCGGACGAGGGGTTCACGTTCGGCGCGTCCAGGGCCATCACGGCATTTCCGTGACCAGCACCGCTCTGAGGGCTTCGCCACCTGCCAGACCGGACCTGGTTCAGTGACAGTGAGAATGCCCTCCTATGGCCAGGACCAGGAGAAGGGAAACCTCAGGCGGTAGAATTGAAGCGGAGCCGACGAGGGAATGAGGAGCGATTGCACCGGATTGGTGCTCGTCACGTCCTGGAGGGGGTTCCAGTGGAGGAGATCCGCGGTGGCGTCGAGGAAGCCGTTACGGCCGACGGGAACATTTGCCAGATCCAGGCTGGCGGCGGCATCCAGCAGGGTGAGTTTGGTGATCGTGGCGGGCGCGAGCAACTGCTGAGCCACGTCGGCCATCCGCGCATGGCCCATCGCGGTGGGATCCAGGTAGTCCCAAAAGAGATAATTTGTGCCCGCACCGTTGAGGGATTTGTCGGCGAGCGCGGAGTCATCGACCGCGTCGATGCCGGGATGAACCATGCCGAAATCGGCCGGGCGGGCCGACATCTCATCGAGCAGTGCAAAGAAGTCCGGGACGATAATCGTGAGGCCAGGCAGCGCGGTTTCAGCCTGGCTCAGGATGGCGGCGAAGCCGGCGTTGAAATCGATCACACGCTGGCGAACGAAGCTGCGGTCCGACGGAACCAGATAGGCAAAATACGGAACCTTGGAGAGGTCGACGGCATTGGGCAGGAGGAAAGTGCGGGCGCCCTTGGCGTAAAGGGTCTGGATCGCCTGAAGATGGTTGGCAAGGGATTGGTTAATGGCGGCTGTCCAGGCAGCCAGACTGGCGTTGGTGGTGTAAGGCGGGTCGATATGGTTGAGGACATAAACAAAATCGGCGTCGCTCACCCAGACGACGAAAAGGGCGGTAGTGGAATCGGCGGGCGCGGTGAAGCGGTTGACGTTGGCGACCAGATCGCTGCTGTAATGGCCAAAGTACGACCAGTTCCGATCGTGGTCAAAAGGCAGGCCCTGGCGCTCGGCGAGGACCTCGATCCAGACCCGGCCATTACAAAAGCGATGGCCGTAATAAAGGTAGGCGACTGAGGGGTTCGTGTTGTTCGTGGTCGTCGAGACGCCATCACCGAAAACGTAAAGGGAGCTGAAGGCGGCGGGCGCCGGGAGCGGGCCCAGCAACAGCGTCCCCAGCCAGGAGAAGCAACCAAGTCGCCGGAGGCGGCTCGTAACGGACGGCGCGCGGACTTCAGTCCGCAGCAACGGCTGACAACTGAGGGCTGGAGCGTTCGGGTAGGGCGGGCCGTTTGGACAATGCTGCGGACTGAAGTCCGCGCGCCGGCGATCAGCTACTTTGTCAACAGCCCTGGCCGGCAGGAAGCGCGCGAACGCTTTCATATTGCCACTCTGCATCGCGCCCCGCTAAAGTAAAGTTGTTTCCAGTGTATCGCCTCAGTCTCGGGTCGGAGCGCCGAGTTGCACTCGGCTTACACCCGGCCGTCGGCGCGCTTAAGCCGATTAAAAATCGGCGCTCCGCCCCAAGACTGAGGGGTACTTTCCAGCCGGTCTCGGTGCCGATGAAATCACGCGATGCGATGAGACTCCTGCTCGCGGTTGCCATAGGGGGCGCGCCGCTGACGCTGCTGGCCAACGGACTGCGCCTCGCCAGCCAGGATGCGTTTGCGACCGCGCGGGGTGAGGCGTTCGCCGCGACGGTGGACAATCCCTCCGCCATCTACTACAACCCGGCCGGCATCGCTCAGTTGGACGGCATCGGACTCCGCGGCGGCTTTTACGGTATCTACTATGATCCGAGTTTCACTCCGCCGCCGCCTGCCAACACGAATCATTTTCACCTCGAAAACAAACTGGCGGGAGTGCCGCAGTTGTTTGCCACCTACGCTTCCGGGACTTCGCCGCTGAGTTTTGGCGCGGGCGTGTATGCCCCTTTCGGAGGGGGTGTGAGCTGGCCTCAGGACACCGGCTTCCGGGCGGTCGCGACGGAGGCGTCGCTGACGTATTTGACGTTCAACCCGGTGGTGGCGCTGAAGCTGGCCCCGAGTCTGTCGCTGGCTGCGGGTTTGACGGTCAACTACGCCAACATCAGCCTCGAACAAGGCCTGCTCCGAACGGAAACGCCCTTTGCCAATCATTTTCGTTTTAGCGGCGACGGCTGGAGTGCGGGCTACAACCTGGGCGTGCTCTGGCGTCCGCACGCGAACCTATCGTTCGGCGCCGCTTTTCGGAGTTCGTCGCTGGTCACCATGAAAGGTCACACGGAAATCGAGCAACAACCGATCATCGGCGCCACGGAGCGGGACGCCCAGGCGGACTTCACGTTCCCGTGGATCGCCGTGGTGGGAGTGTCGTGGCGCCCGACGCCCAAATGGAACCTGGAGTTTGATGCGGACTGCACCGATTGGCGGAGCTTCGACACCGTCACCATCCAGCAGGAGTCCGCGCCGTTTCCGGTCCGGCAGAACGTGCCCGTGACCCTCGAATGGCAGACCAGTTGGATGTATAAATTCGGGGTGACCCGATATTTCGACAACCACTGGCATATTAGCGCCGGCTACGTGTTCAGCGAAAACTCGGTCCCGGATGATTACTACTCGCCGCTGGCGGCGGACATGGACCGGCACTTCATCGGAGCCGGTCTGGGGCGCCGAGGTCGACGATACGATTTTGATGTCGCCTACCAATTCGGATATGGACCGCCGCACACGGTCACTGGCAGCACGCCATCGTCCACTCCCGGCCGATTCGTCGGTCAGCGC
>DATDCV010000123.1:0-4925 GCA_036524155.1 Verrucomicrobiia bacterium | reverse complement strand
TGGCGCAAGAGTGTCAACGCGCAGGAGAACCGGCCTAATCCGAACTTCGAGGAGGCGAAGTACCGCGCGCTGTATGAGGATGTGGACGCCAGCCGCTTTGACCCAGCCAAAGCGGACTCCACCCAGTGGGAAACAATGTGGGCATGGCGCAAGGCTATGAACGCCGTCCTGCCACGAAAATGAAATGCTCTATGTGCGCGAGCCGTATCCTCCGATTCACGGTCCTCGTCGCGGTGCTGTTGGTCGCGTTGTGGCCCGGGGCGGTGAACCTCCGGGCGGCAGAGGCTTCCGCCTCCAGGCCCAACATCCTTATCATCCTGGCCGATGACCTGGGCTACTCGGACCTGGGCTGTTATGGGAGCGAAATTGCGACGCCCAATCTGGATCGGCTGGCGCGGAGTGGGTTGCGGTTCACTCAATTCTACAATACGGCGCGATGCTGGCCCACGCGGGCCGCGCTCATGACGGGCTACTACCCGCAGCAGGTCCGCATGGACCCGCCCCAGGGGCGTTGCCCCGAATGGACGCGCACCCTGCCGCAACTTCTCGAACCGTTCGGTTACCGTTCCTACCACGCCGGCAAGTGGCATGTGATGGGTGTGCCGCGGACCTGTGCCGACGGCGGCTTCGACCACTCCTACCGCCTGGAAGATCACGATCGCAATTTCAACCCGAGGAACCTAATCGAGGACGACCAAAAGCTGCCGGCGGTTCCGCCCAACAGCGGCTATTACACGGCCACTGCCTTCGCCGATCACATGATCGGCTACCTGAAGGAACATGCGGCAAAGCATTCCGCCGGACCTTTCTTCGCCTATCTGGCTTTCACCACACCCCATTTTCCACTGCAGGCGCCACCCGAGGACATCGCCCGTTACCGTGACAAATATCTTGCCGGGTGGGAGGTCATCCGCGCCGGGCGTTACGAGCAACAACGGGAGCTGGGGATCGTGGACTCCCCGTTATCGCTGCCCGAGCCACGGATCCGCGCGCCGAGCGGCAAGCCCGGCGTGGAGCGGCAAGTCGGTTTCGGCGAAATCGCTTACGCGTTGCCCTGGGGGAGTCTCACGGATGAGCAAAAGCGGTTTCAGGCGACCAAGATGTCTATCCACGCCGCCATGGTGGACCGGATCGATCACGAGGTGGGCCGGGTTCTTGGCCAAATTAGAGCAATGGGCGCGCTCGATAATACCGTGATCTTCTTTCTCTCCGACAACGGCGCCAGTGCGGAGATCCTTATCCGTGGCGACGGCAACGACCCGGCTGCCGCCTCGGGCTCTGCCGGTTCATTTTTGTGCCTTGGCCCGGGCTGGTCCACAGTTTCCAACACGCCGTTCCGCCGTCACAAGATTTGGGTCCATGAAGGTGGCATCAGCACGCCTCTGGTCGTGCATTGGCCGAAAGGAATCACCGCGAGGGGTGAGTTGCGCCGCCAGGTCGGCCACGTGATCGATTTCGCGCCGACGCTCCTGGAACTCGCAGGGGCCAAATCGGACGAACGTCCCTCCGGCGCGCCGCCGTTCCCCGGCCGGAGTCTCGTTCCGGCATTTGCGAAATCTGCTTCCTCATCGGAGAAGGCTCCTATTTGCCTTTTCTTCCATCACGAGAACAACCGGGCGCTGCGCGTGGGTGACTGGAAGATCGTTTCGGCGAGCGTAGACGGCGGCGACTGGTATCTCTATGACCTGAGCAACGACCGGGCAGAGGGTAATAACCTGGCTGCGCGGTACCCGGAGCGGGTACGTGAGATGTCTGCTCGCTGGCAGCAGTTGGAGGTTGAATTCCGTCGCGACGCTGGGACCGATGCTTCGACCAATGCGGTCGGAAAGCAATCCGGGACCCGGAAGTAACCGCCCGGAAATCACTCCGGCCCGGCCCCACTCCGGTTTCTAGCCGGCGACGGAAGGAACGAGGATGGGATCATGGCTTCGTTCCGTTCGCGTCTCGTCATCCTGACATTTTCTGGTCAGCGAATCGACGGCTTCGGTGTTGATGCGAAAGGGTCGGCAGCGGTCTCATGGGGGCGCGCGCGGGGCTGACCTGGGAATTCTCTGGGTTGAATACCGCCGCCGTGGGATCGAAGTTTTGGTACCATGAAGCATCTCATCCGCAATACAGCAACGAGAAAATACTTCACGCACGGCGATTGGACACCGAACATCAGCCGGGCACAACGTTTCGGCAATCCGCTTGCGGCGATTAGCTTTTCGCTTCGGAACCAATTGAAGGACGCGGAACTGGTTGTTGTGTTCGGAAAGAAACCCTCCACACAAGATATTCATCTTCCCCTGGCTGCTTAGCCCGGATACACGGCTGGTAGGGCGCGCACTCCGTTGCGCGCGGACAAGAGCGCAGAATCGCACGCTCGTGCAGTCGTGCGGCGCGCAGCGGAATGCGCGCCCTACCTTCAATCCGCAGCAACCTCTGTTGGCGCAAGGGGTGGCGGCATTCCCGACGCGACGGCCGGTCGGCAGGTGCTGCGGGCTGAAGTGCGCGCGCCGGTTGCTTGGCCCATCGACAACTCAGCCCCCACCCCAGGCGCTAGCTAATGACTGGCCTTTCGACGGTGCTTCCTGCATGTTGTCCCCATGACCGTCTTGGTCGTGGCGGACATTGACCGTGTTCTCCGTGCTGGGGACACACTCAGGGCGGCCACGTGAGCTCCTGTGGCGACACCGATAACAGCCTGATGCCGGAGGCAGCACGAGTGCACTAATGCGCAAACGAAGCCTGACTTTCGCTCTCCTGGCGCTGGCCCTCAGTTGCGGCTCGGGCAAACCCGCGGACTACCTGGCCAAACCCGACGCCTGGTTCGACTCTGCGGAGGGGCGGCGCATCACCGCCAATATACTTTCCTGGCAAACCACACTCGGGAGCTGGCCGAAAAACGTCGACACAACGCGCCGCGCGTCTGCAGGTGGTCGAGCCCAATCTCAGGGCACATTTGACAACGGCGCGACCACAACCGAAATGCGTTTCCTGGGCCGCGCATTTCAGGCGACGAAGGACGCCCGGTGTGAGCAGGCTTTTCTTCGGGGTCTCGACCATATCCTGCAGGCGCAGTTCCCGACGGGCGGCTGGCCGCAGTACTATCCGCCCTCGAAGCAGTACCACCGGCATATCACGTTCAACGACGATGTCATGGTCCGCTTGATGAGGTTAGTGCGTGACGTGGCCGAATCCCCAGCGTTTGCCTTTGTCGACGCGCGCCGGCGGGAGGCAGCGCGGAGCAGTTTCGAACGAGGGCTCGACTGCATCCTCAAATGCCAACTCCGGGTCAACGGCCGTCTGACCGCCTGGTGCGCCCAGCATGACGAACTCGATTACCAACCGCGCGCGGGCCGCGCCTACGAATTGCCCTCGATCAGCGGCGCGGAGAGTGCCGGCGTTCTCGAGCTGCTCATGAGCGTCGAGCGTCCAACACCTGAAATTATTCGGGCTGTGCATGCCGGCGCATCCTGGTTTGCCGCCGCGAAAGTGATCGGCCTTCGCGTCGCCAGAGTGAACGGAGACAAGCTTGTCCTTCGCGATCCTGACGCCCCGCCCCTTTGGGCGCGGTTCTACGACCTGGAAAACGGCCGCCCGCTCTTCAGCGACCGTGATGGAGTTAAGAAATACGACTTCAATCAACTCGGCAGCGAACGCCGCAACGGCTACGCGTGGTACGGTGATTGGGGGTTGCGCGTGGAGAAGCGTTACGCCGAGTGGTCGAAAAGCCACCCCCGCTCATGAGTGGATGAAGAACGCTGACCTGGTTCAGCGGCTCAGGTCAGTGGTGGCTCATGACTCCGCCCAACACCCCAAGGGCGAGGAGTGCGATTCCTACGAGGACGCCGACCGCCAGCAGAATCGTGGCGATCATCCCACAGATACGACCGGCGTTTGTCAACGACCGGCCGCTGGGGTCCATAGCGCCGGCATCGATTTGTTTGAGATCGCCATTCCCCATGATCCAGGCTGCAATGCCGAACGGCGCGCAGATGACCAGGCCCAGAATCCCAAAGACCAGAATGAGTGTGCCCCGATGTGGTTTCATATTTAGGTGCTGTTGAGGTTGAATAACCCAGTCTCTGGACGGCGGCAAGCAAGGAGTTTCTACCCGAGAGCCCCCGCACGAAGTGGTTTGGCAGGTGTCGATGCCGCCACCCTCGGAATTGCGTTTGAAAAGAGGAGACCAAGTTCTCCCTAGGCCTCTGAGGCTGGTCTGCCGAAACCGCCACCGGACAACGGGCGTCAGTAGCCACGCTTGATCAGGAAATAGACGGCTACCGCAATTCCCAGGCAGGCCAGAGACATCAGCAGCGCAGAACCGGTGAAATACGACACCACAATCATCAGGATTCCCCCTCCCATGGCGCTGACCGACTGCTGCTTCTTGCCGTAGATGAAATATCCCAGGCCAACCGAACCCCAAACCAACGCGGCAAAGAGAGAATTCGTATTCAGCATCAGAGCTTCAAAATGCCACCGAATATAGGTTTCGTCAGGCGCTCATCGCAACGGCCGAATCGACCGCAGCTTGTTCGTGCACATTCCGTTCGCGCTCGAGTGCCGACTTGGCTGTAGCCCTTCATTTTCAGGACAACACACTTGTTCAAATTCGCGGCCTGGCCGGGTAGCGGGAGCGCGGCCGATAAGAGCAGCAGGAGCGTCGGCACAGGCATGGGGGCTGAGGCCTTTTCAGATTCGTCGCTCCCTTCAGCTTGCTAAGATGTTACAAGAGGCCCTTGCCACCTGATGGGACGCGGCGTTAGTCTCCGCCCAAGCCTCCCATGAAAGCCGTGTTCCATGATGGGACCGACGGGGTGGAAGATTCCTGGAAACCGCCTCGAGTCACCCCCGCAGTCTTAGCAGCGTCCTTTATAGGCTCACGGCTGAGGAGAGAACGAAAAGATGAGAACAGCACTGCATTCGGCCGTCGCCGC
>DATDCV010000122.1:0-4142 GCA_036524155.1 Verrucomicrobiia bacterium | reverse complement strand
CGGGGCCGGCCCCAACAATGGCCACCCGTTTGCCGGTCGGCGGAGCCTTGGCCGGCACGTAGGCTTTGGCTTTTGCCTGGCCATTTGCCGGCGCTGTTTGGTAGTCGGCCGCAAACCGGTGGAGGTTGCGAATCGAGAGCGCTTCTTCGACGTCGCATTGCCGGCAGCGCTGCTCGCACAACCGCGGGCAGACCCGGCCAAGCGACGCCGGCAGGGTGAGATCGTCCGTGACGATCTGCGCCGCGGTCGCGTGGTCGTCGGAGGCGATCCGCGAGATGAAGTTCGGGATATCCAGCCGTGCCGGGCACCCGGTCTTACACGGGCCGATGCAGTCGCCCGCGTGGTCGGAGATCAGCAACTCGAGCGCGGTTTTGCGGGCCGCCCGGACCTCTTCCGAATCGGTGACCACGGCCATTCCTTCAGCCACGGGCATGGCGCAGGAGGGCCACAGGTTGGGACGGCCTTCGATTTTGACCGCGCAAAGAAAACACGAGGCCGATGGCTCAAAACCCTCGACATGGCAGAGCGTCGGGATGGAAATGTTCAGCGACCGCGCCGCGGAGAGGATGGTGGTGCCGGTCGGGACGGTGACGGGTGAACCGTCTATTTTGACATTGATCATCGTCATGCGCGCGGCCCCATAGGAAATCCGAAATCCGAAGGCCGAAATCCGAAAGAAATCCGAAGCCCGAAGCCCGAAGGGGCTTCCGTTCTGGCCACGAGTTGAAATGTCGCGCCTATTTTCGCCATATAGAGCCAAAAATCAGGTTGAGTTCCTTGGCTTCGCGCCACAACTGCCGTGCCTTCGGTGCTAGCGATGGCTCTGATTTCGCCACCATGCGCAAGAAGAACATGGTCTCCTTTGATTCCTTTCGGCAGGTTCCGATCTTCTGCTTAAACTCTTTGCTGGATACTGAGTCGTCCGCTTCACAGTAGTTCGCGCCCACGCTGGTTCCCGCGCCTGTGAGTTGCGAGATCAGTCGATCATTTACCGGAGTCCTGGGGATCTGCTTCGCAAACTCAATAATCGCTTCTCCGAAGACCGCGGTCCTTTCCTGCAGATCCGGAGCGGGCTTTCTCCCTTCAGGTTCTTCACGCAAAAGAAGAATTTCGGTTCCCTTCTGGCCTTCCAAATAAACAGAGCCCTTAGTTCCGTCGCCCCACGTCCAGAAACCCGAAGAGTTTTTGCCGACTTCCGCAAAGGCGTCCGTTTCGGATTTCGGATCTCGGATTTCTTTCGGATTTCGGCCTTCGGATTTCGGATTTGACTTGGGCTTTGGGTATTTCATCGCCATCGAACTCGGGAAGGCTACCGCACTTCGATTGCCGCGCTGGGGCACACCTGCCGGCACGAGTCGCACCGGGTGCATTTGTCGAGGTCTATCACGTGGCGCGCGTAGGGGGTCATGGGGATTGCGTTGACCGGGCAATGCTGCGCGCAAATCGTGCAGCCGGTGCAGTTCTCCAGCACCCGGTATTTGATGAGCGGGACACATTTGCCGGCCGGGCAGCGCCCTTGCAGGTGTGCCTCGTACTCGTCGCGGAAATAGCGCAAGGTGGTCAGCACTGGGTTCGGCGCGGTCTTGCCCAGCCCGCACAGACTCCCCTGGGTGACCTGGCGGGCGAGTTGCTCGAGTTCCTGCAGGTGCTTGGGCATCGCTTTGCCGGCGCACAGAAGGTTGAGCAGCTCGAGCATTCGCTTCGTGCCGATCCGGCAAAAAGTGCATTTGCCGCAGGACTGGTTCTGCGTGAATTGAAGGAAATAGCGGGCGATATCGACCATGCAGGCGGTGTCGTCGAGGACAACCATGCCGCCGGACCCCATGATTGCGCCGACGTCGCGCAGCGATTCGTAATCCACCGGCGTGTCGGCCAGCCGCGCCGGCACGCACCCGCCCGACGGCCCGCCGATCTGCACCGCCTTGAATCGGCGGCCGGCGGTTACGCCCCCGCCGATCTCCTCGACGATTTGGCGCAACGTCGTGCCCATGGGGATCTCGATCAGCCCGGCGCGTCGCACCTTGCCCGCCAGCGCGAACACCTTTGTGCCCTTGCTCGTCGCGGTCCCGATACTGGCGAACGCTTCCCCTCCGCGGCGGATAATCCATGGCACCTGCGCGAGCGTTTCGACGTTGTTGATGAGGGTCGGCTTGCCCCAGAGGCCGGACTGCGCCGGGAACGGCGGCCGCAAGCGCGGCATGCCACGCTTGCCTTCGACCGACGCGATCAGGGCGGTTTCTTCCCCGCAAACAAACGCGCCGGCCCCCTCCTTGATCAAAATGCGCAGCGGGTAGTTGCTGCCCAGCAGGTGCTCGCCCAGCCAACCGCGCCCCTCGCACTCGGCCAGCGCCGCTTTCACCCGCCGCAGCGCCTGGGGATACTCATGGCGAATGTAGAAAATCGCCTCGTGCGCGCCCACCGCTACCGCGGCGATTGCCAGCCCCTCGATCACTCGATACGGAAACGACTCGAGAATCATGCGGTCCATGAACGCGCCCGGATCGCCTTCATCCCCGTTGCAGATCACGTATCTCGTGTCACCAGGCTGCTGCCGAACCACCCGCCATTTTTGCCCGGTCGGAAAACCCGCGCCCCCGCGCCCGCGCAGGCCTGAATGCTCAACCACCTTGATGATTTCCTCGGCTGAAAGCGCCGGCGCGTCCGCTGCTCCGTCAGGCCGCCTCATGCCCTGGCCGACCGCCTCGTGGGTTCTGCTTTGGCCTTCGGATTTCGGATTTCGGCCTTCGTTCGGATTTCGGATTTCGGCCTTCGGATTTCTCACGCCCAGGCACCTCGCCAGCGCGGCAAAACCGTCATGAGCGACGTATTCATCCAGGTCCAGTGGATCGAGCCGCCCATAATGCTCCATCGCAATATGGACCTGGCGGCTGAAGAACGCCTGCGGGCCGGGGTCGGGCGCGCTGCTGGCCAAAGGCTGCGCCGGCACGGGGAGCGCTCCGTCGTCTTTCAGAAAACCGTCCATCGTTCGCGCCCAAGCCTGTGCCAGGCGGTTGGCGAGCCCGCGCGGACGGAAAAGCGCTTGCACCAACTCGCCCGTCTGGCCGACTGTCAGCCCCGAATAAGTGGCGCCGGGTCTGCCCGGCATGGCGACCTCGATCATCGGCGTCCGATAACAGGCTCCCACGCAGCCGACGCGCTTTACGCTCGCGTTGGCGCCGCTCGTCGCCAGCGACTGCTGCAAGGCGGCAAACACGCGATCCGTCCCTTTGGCGACGCAGCACGAGTCGAGGCAGACTTTGATCTCGGCGCCGGACCGGTTGTTCCCGGACCTGGTGCTGACCGGTTTCGGAGCCGACCTGCTTCCTTGGCTCGCCAGGAAATCGCGGATCGAGCCGGGCACTTTTTCGGCCGTCGCGTAGCCAAATGTTTCCTCCGAAATCCGCACCACCGGCGCGAGTGTGCAACATCCGAGGCACGCGACCCGCTCAATTGTGAATTGGCCGTCGGGGTCCATGTGGGCGGCCACCGGAATGCGCAGGTGCCGCCGGAGCGCATCCTCAACCCGCTCCGCGCCTCCTACATGACAGGCCGTGCCGTGGCAGACCTGCACGATATGCTTGCCGGCCGGCTCGTGCCGGAACATGTCGTAGAAGGTCGAAACGCCGGTGATTGCCGATGGTTTGATTTCCGTTGCCGCACAAACGCGCCGTAACGCGTCCTCCGGCAGGTAACCGTAATGGTCCTGGAGCGCCTGGAGAATGGGGATGAGCGCCTCGGGCCTGCGCCCGAGGCGGGCCACCGCCTCGTCTACATATTTCAGATCGAGAGACATGCGTCGAAATCCGAAATCCGAAATCCGAAATCCGAAAGAAGGCCGAAATCCGAAGGCCGAAATCGTGACTTCGCATATCTGGGGGGCTTCCCACGGGGCCGGGACGAGGCCCTAAAGAAGGCAAACCGCGAAGAGGCGTAAAAGACGCAAAAGAAACCCTTTTGCGCCTTATCGCCGCCAATTCGGATTTCGGCCTTCGGATTTCTTTCGGATTTCGGGTTTCGGATTTCGGACTTCATTCGGTCTGGCGCTTCACTTAGTGGTTCCAGCGGTACCGACGCACCACACATTCGTCTCTCCCCGCATCACGATTCTGTCCAGGGCGAACGCGGGGCTGGCGCTGAAGGTG
>DATDCV010000121.1:0-7895 GCA_036524155.1 Verrucomicrobiia bacterium | reverse complement strand
ACGGAGCCGCTGGAGAAGCTGAAGATTTACGACGCGCGAGTGGAGGTGCCACCGCATTACGACACGTTTGCGGAGTTTACGTATTCGTATCATTACGGAGACGTGTATGTGCCGTATATCAAGCAGGACGAGCCGTTGAAGTTGGAGTGCCAACATTTCCTCGAATGCATCCGCGAAGAGAAGCCTCCGATCACCGGCGGCCGCCTTGGGCTGGAAGTCGTCCGGATCCTGGAGGCCTCGAGCGAATCGATGCGGAACCAGGGCGCGATGGTGAGCCTGGGAATGGCGCAAAAGACCTTCGAGCCTCAGATCGACCTTAACCGGAACGGCGGATCGCGGATCCCGCGCAAGGTTGAAGCGCTCGCCCAAAGCCGCGATGCGATCGCGGTTTAAGTCTCGAATTCAGACCTAACGACATTCCCGTAACGTGCCAGGCCGGGTGTCGTTTTGTCTTTGCGCCAATCGATAATCTCGATAAACGTTTCAAACGAATGAAAATTGCCGTAATTGGGTTGGGTTATGTTGGGCTGCCGCTGTCGTTTCAGTTCGCGCGTTCGGGCGTGAATGTCCTGGGGCTTGACATTGACAGCTCCAAAGTGGATGCGCTGGCGCAGGGGCGGAGCTACATTAAGCACATTCCTGCGGAGATGGTTGCCGAAGCGCTGAGATTCGGAACGTTCTCCGCTTCCACGGACTTCGGGCGCATCCGCGAGGTTGAAGCGATCGTGATCTGCGTGCCGACGCCGCTCAATAAGAATCGGGAGCCGGACATTTCGTACATCACCGACACCGGCAAGAGCATCGCTGGCCACCTGCGAAAAGGGATGCTGGTGGTGCTGGAATCCACGACCTATCCAGGCACGACCGACGAGGATTTGCGGGCTGTGCTGGAAGTAGGCTCGGGTCTGACAGCGGGCAGGGATTTCCACCTGGCTTTTTCGCCCGAGCGCGAGGATCCGGGCAACCCGGACAGCAAGGTGGCAGTCATTCCCAAAGTCGTCGGCGGTTTTACCCCTGCGTGTCTTGCCAGGGCCGTCGCGCTGTATTCGAAGGCGGTGAAAACCGTGGTGCCGGTCAGTTCCTGCCGGGTTGCGGAAGCCACGAAACTCCTGGAGAACACTTTTCGTGGAGTGAACATCGCGCTGGTGAACGAACTCAAGGTGGTGTACAGCGCGATGAACATAGATATTTGGGAAGTGATCAATGCGGCCAAGACCAAACCGTTCGGGTTCATGCCGTTCTACCCGGGGCCGGGACTCGGAGGCCATTGTATCCCGATCGACCCGTTCTACCTGACCTGGAAAGCCCGGGAGTACGGGCAAACCACCAAATTCATCGAGTTGGCCGGCGAGATTAATACCGGCATGCCGGGCTACGTGGTGCGCCGCGTGGCTGACGCCCTGAACGACCGAGCCAAACCCGTGAAAGGCAGCTCCATCCTTGTGGTGGGCCTGGCTTACAAACCGAATGTGGACGATGAGCGTGAATCGCCCAGCTATTTCCTGATGGAAATGCTCAAAGCACAAGGGGCCGGCGTCGCCTATTACGACCCGTATGTGCCGGTGATCAGGCCCACGCGCGAGCACGCGCATTGGGCGGGCACAAAATCGGTCGAGTGGAATCGCGAGACAATTTCCAGCTTCGACCTGGTGCTGATCGCGACGAACCACGCGTGCATCCAGTACCAGCAGTTAAGTGACTGGGCCGGCTGCATCGTCGATACCCGGAACGCCATGGCTGGCATCGCCTGCCGGCCCGGCCAGGTCTGGAAAGCTTGAGCTTCGCTGCAGGGAACCCGAGCCGCCCCGCGAGGGCGGCTTTTTTGTTGGGCGCCAGGAGTTTCGCGGCTTGCCGATCCGGGCGAGAATCCATAATTTCCTGGGCCTCTATGGAAAAGGTCGTGATCATCGGGTCAGGGTGCGCGGGGTGGACGGCGGCGCTCTACACAGCGCGGGCGAATCTGCGGCCGCTGGTGTTAACCGGCAGTCAGCCCGGAGGCCTGCTGACGACGACCACCATTGTCGAGAACTTCCCGGGCTTTCCGGACGGTATCGACGGTTACGAACTGATGACCCGCATGCAAAAGCAGGCTGAACGATTTGGGGCCCGCCCCCAGTTCGGCAGCGTAGAAGCGGCGGAGTTGTCCGGTCGCCCGTTGATCCTGACGGTGGACGGCGAGCGGGTCGAGGCTGAGACCGTCATCATCGCCAGCGGCGCCAGCCATCGGCACCTCGACCTCGAGAGCGAGGCCGCGCTGGAAAACCATGGCGTGACCTACTGCGCCACCTGCGACGGCGCGCTGCCTATTTTCCGGAACAAACCGCTGGCCGTTGTCGGCGGTGGTGATTCTGCCTGTGAAGAAGCCACTTATCTGACGCGGTTCGGCTCGGTTGTGTACCTCATTCACCGCCGTGACACCTTACGCGCCTCCAGGATTATGGCCGATCGGACGCTGGCTCATGAAAAAGTAAAGCCGGTCTGGGATTCGGTCGTCACTGAGGTGCTCGATCCTAAACAGGGCAAGGTCACCGGCGTCCGGGTGAGGAACGTCAAGACCCAGACCGAATCGGTGCTGGATTGCGCCGGGGTGTTCGTGGCGATTGGCCACATCCCGAATACCCAACTTTTCAAAGGCGTGATCGATATGGACGAGCACGGTTACATCGCACCGAAGCGGGGCGCCGCGACGAATATCCCGGGGGTTTTCGTCGCCGGCGACTGCGCCGACCGGGTTTACCGGCAAGCCGTCACGGCGGCCGGGATGGGCTGTGCCGCGGCGATCGAAGCCGAGCGCTACCTCGCTGCGCAAAACAGGTAAGCGATTCTCAGGGAACCAGTTTATAGCCGACGCCGTGCACGGTGAGCAAGTGCCGCGGACAATCTCCGTTGTCACCGAGTTTCCTTCGGAGTTGGACGATTACCTGGTCCAGGGTTCGTGTGGTCCCGTAATAATTGTACCCCCACACTTCGTTCAACAAGCGATCCCGTGAGAGCACCTCAGCCGGGTGGGCGAAAAAAGTTTGGAGCAGCTTCAGTTCTCTGGCGGTGAGTTCCTCGACTACCTTGCCTCTGGTCAACTGAAAGGTCTTCGGGTTGATCGTCGCGGCGCCAATTTGAAAGATGGTTTCGGCGTCGGCTGCCGGGCCATTCGCCGCGCCCGTTCTCCGCAGCAACGCATGGATACGCGCGAGCAGCTCGCGCACTCCGAACGGTTTGGTGACATAATCATCGGCCCCGATTTCCAGGCCTACCACTTTGTCAATCTCCTGGCTCTTGGCGGTGAGCATCAAGATTGGGATGGGTGCCTTGCGGGCACGTATTTGCTTGCACACATCGTATCCACTGAGGCCTGGCAGCATGACGTCCAGCACCATCAGCGAGGGCCGGTGTTTGGTTGCTGCTTCAACCGCCTGATCCCCGCGGCTGCAGACCGCGACCTCGAATCCGTCGCTTTTCAAAACCTCTTCGAGACCGAGCAAAATGTGCGGGTCGTCTTCGACAATCAGGATCTTGGTTTTTGCCATGAGTCAGGTTCTTTCTGGCGCGATCACTGGCAGGCGCAGGTTGAAGCAGCTTCCACCGCCGTCTCGTGGCTCGTAGACCACCTCGCCTCCGTGGGCTCGCGCGATCTGACGTGCCAGGGTGAGGCCTAACCCCGAACCCTGAATGCCGCTGCTCAGGGAGTCGTGGGCGCGGTAGAATTTCTCGAAGATCTTTTCTGCGCTGCCGCGCGGCACTCCCAGGCCACGATCGCTGACGCTGACCTCAAGATAGGGCAGGGGAGTTGCCCGCTGCGTGACCCTGACCGTGACTTCTTTGCAGCGGTCGGAGTACTTTTCGGCATTGGACAGCAGGTTGACAATCACCTGCGCCAGCGCATCCCGGTCGCCATTAACTACTATGGGTTCCGGCGGCAACTCACAGGTGAATCGGAAGCCGGCGGCTTCGAGGTGCGGTCGGTAACTCTCGGCCGTATCTCGCACCACGGCGACGATATCGCACGGCTGGAAATTATATTTCTTTTCCCCCCGTTCGAGGCGAGCGAAATCGAGCACGTTGTTAATCAGGCGCGTAAGGCGGGCCGCCTCGGCCGTGATGATCGCCAGGTAGGAACGCTGCTTGGCCGGGTCGCCAACCCGTCCTTCGGCCAACAGCTCGGAAAACATCCGGATCGAGGTCAGCGGCGTTTTGAGCTCATGTGACACGTTGCTGACGAAATCCGTCTTTTGCCGGGCCAAGGTAAGGTGGCGATTGAGGTCGGCAACAATCAGCCAGCTTCCCACGCCAATCGCGATCACCAGGACAAGGATCAGCAGCCCAAGCGTCAGCCGGATGTTCCTGGCCGCCTGCGTCAGCTTCGCGGGGTTCACGAGGTAAACCGCGACTTCCCAGTGCGGGAGAGCCTCGCCCACTTCGGTGGCGACAAAGGGCCTTTTCCAGGCCGCCCGGAAGCCAGTTTTGGAAAGCGCCACCGGCTTGGCGGTGTCGTCGAGCAACGCAACACAAATATCATGCTGCAATTGAGCCGGGACTCGCTGCAGCAACGGCTGCAGCTCGGCTTCCAGGCGGGGCAGCGACAGTTGAGCCCCAAAAACCACTTCCGGCTCCCGGGGCACCCGACACCAGCACAGCACGTTGAGCTTGTTATCCAGAAAGCGTGCCAGTGTGCCTTCGGTATCATCGCCGATGAGTTGACGAAACTCGGCCTCTGCCGGGGCAAGCTTTGAGACCTGTTGCTGCGACTCGTCCGCGCTGGAGAGCTTTTGGGACAAGAACGCTTGTTGCTGCTGCGGCATGACATTCCGGACCTGGCTTTTGAGGCCATAGCGTTTGGCAAAATCAAGGGAGTTCTCGGTTTGGGCGGATGGTTCAGGCTGGGAAGTCTGCACATTTGGCGAGGTATTGAGGGCCATCAGTTTGGAATTGAAATAGACCTCGGCACTTTCCCGGTTGGCGAGAAATCGGCTATTGGCCTCGAGGAATTTCCGTTCGTCAACTCCATCGGCCGCGGTCGGAGAGAGGATCTCGCCGCTCAGCTTCACCACGAAGCCGATCTGGGCGAGCGGCCACTCCTTCCGGAGGGCGGCATCAAAGCCCTTTGCCAGCTCTAGGGGCGTCTTGGTCGCAAGCAGTCCGGCAACTTTTGCGGTGAAGGCTCGCTGTTGCTCGGAGAGCGCGTCCTGCATGTCCTTGGCCAACACGTCCGCTACTCCCTGGCACAGGAGGGAATGTTGGCGCTCGATCAGGTATTGTTGGTCGCGTAGAGAGCGAACCGCCAGCCACGCCAGCAGCAGACTCGGCGTCAAAACCGCCAACACGAACACGAGTGCGACCTTTTTCATCCTGCTCCGAAAACGTCAGATGCGGCTACCATGACAGAACCAACCGATCAAGGCGATAGAAAGCGTCGAATGCAAGGAGGTGGTAGCCCGAATATTTCATACTTTGCACGGGATGGCGGCGGACCGAAACGCCGACATGTTGTCGGCTTGTGCGGTCGGAACGGCATAAGCCGACAACATGTCGGCGCTCCGGGCCCGCGCGTGTGAAACACCCAGGTTAGGAGGGTGTGCCAGTTGTTGTGTGCAGCCGTTTCCGGTCGCGGTTGTGAGCTGCGGTACAAATACGAGACCCGGGTATGCATGCGGCCAATGTCGGGCGCGGACACTCCTGGTGTGTCATGGGGTAGCAAAACAGATGTAAAAGAATTGTGTGATAGGAAACCTCAGGTAGGAAAGGCTGGAGACGATAACCGCGGAACAGAAAACCTCAACTTGACATATAGCAGGCTCCGTCCACATTAGGCGGGAACCTATGGACATACTCAACCTAACAGCAAAGCAACTTCGTCAGGCCGCGGATTTGCAGGAGCGAATCCAGTCACTACAAGCCCAGCTAGGCCAACTGCTGGGTGGTGGTGCCGCCCTGAGTGCGGCCGCTGGTCCCGCAGCCCGGAAGAAGCGCAAGATTAGTGCGGCGGGCCGTGCGGCTATTTCGGCAGCGGCGAAAGCCAGGTGGGCCAAGCAGCGAGCATCTTCCGCTGGCAGGTCCGCAGCCAAGCCCAAGCGGCAGATGAGTGACGCGGCCCGAGCCAAACTGTCCGCCATGGCCAAGGCTCGTTGGCGGAAAGCCAAGGCCGCCGGCAGGAAGGCCCTGTAGTCAGGCCGCACGAGAGCTTGCCGTTTTTCGCCGGAGTCAGCGCGGCTCTGCAGAATGGGGCGGGCACTGGTGCGAGAAGACTGCACGCCTTCCCGGGATGGCGATCTACCGCTGGATTCTGTATGCTGCGGCGGTTGCGTGAGGAACTGTCGGGACGTGTTCGGTGGTGCAAAGTGGGGTGTAAGCCCTATTCCGCGGTGCTCTGCTCGGCCTTAAGCTCAGTCCCGGTTTTGTAGAGCTGAACTTGCTTACCGAAACAGTGGAACCGCGGGCACTAAACCTTCTGCTGATCGAGGACGAGGACAACGATGTGTTGCTCTTTTCCGTCGCTCTTGAACGTGCCCGCCTCGGCATCGTGCTCCACACCGTAGCCGACGGCCAGGCGGGCATCGACTACCTTTCCGGCACGGGCATTTACGCGGCCCGGTCGGTTTATCCGTTGCCTGATGTCGTGGTGGTGGACGTGAGGATGCCCAAAGTGTCCGGGACCGAATTCCTGAAATGGTGTAGGACCTCGCACACGTTTGCGGATTTGCCAATCGCACTGCTTTCGGGAAGTTGTGAAGGGGACCGGGAGATCCTCAGCGCAATCGCACTGGGTGCAAACCGCAGCTTCACCAAGCCCTCAAACCTCGCTGAGTTTGTTGGCCTCGTCCGCCAAATCTACAGTTTTGGAGTGGAGTGCCGGTCGCGGAGGTCGGTCCCAGGGGAATCGAATGGATACGCAAAAGCGGACCACTAATCTGTCGATTGTGCGGTCTCAGCCCAGCCTGGTTCCCGGTTGGAGCCGGTGGCCCGCCAGAAACTGGTCGGCGGGCAATCGTCGTCCGCCTTCGCGCTGAAGTTCAGTAATCCGCATCGCCTGGTCGCCGCAACCTGCCACGATCCCGTGGTTGTCCGCCCGTAGCACCTCCCCGGCAGGGCCCGAGAGAGGGACGACTTCCGCCGCCCATACCTTCAGCAACTGGGGATGGGGGTCTGCCGGCATGAAGGTAAACGCTCCCGGCCAGGGAACCAGACCCCGCACCTGGTTCCAGATTGTCCGGCCAGGTTTCGTCCAGTCAATTCGCCCGTCTTGTTTTTTTATCTTGGGGGCATAGGACACGCCCTCTGCAGGCTGTGGCTTCGGCGTGAGCCGGCCGGACACATACTCCGGCATGGTGCGCATCAGCAGGCCGGCGCCCATTTGGGCGAGCCTTTCGTGCAAGGTCTGCGCCGTGTCCTCCGGGCCAATCGCCGTACGTTCTTGCGACAGAAGGTCCCCCGTATCAAGTCCCGCATCCATTTTCATGATCGTGACTCCGGTCTCTGGTTCGTCGTTGAGAATCGCGGCCTGAATCGGCGCTGCGCCGCGATATTTCGGCAGCAACGATGTGTGGACATTGATGCACCCAAACTGCGGCACCTGCAGCAGTTCTTGCGGGAGTATCTGCCCATAGGCTGCGACGACGATCAGGTCCGGACCCAGAGTGCGAACCTCGTTGATGAAATCCGGGCTGCGGGCCCGTTCGGGTTGCAGCACGCGCAGGTTTTGCTGTACGGCGAACAATTTCACCGGCGATGGCTGTAGTTTCAGCTCACGCCCTTTCGGGCGGTCCGGCTGGGTGACGACGGCGAGCAGGTCTATCCCGGCGCGCTGGCGCAGGGCTTGCAGGCTCTCGCATGAGAGCGGCGCGCTTCCCATGAAAATAATGCGCATCGTGTTCACCGCTCAGAAACCCGAATACTGGCGGGGC
>DATDCV010000120.1:0-7886 GCA_036524155.1 Verrucomicrobiia bacterium | reverse complement strand
GGAATGGCGACGAGCGGGGCCAGTCCCGACCAATCCGACGCGGTATAAAACCTGCCCAGGTCGAAACCCGGACGTTTTACCAGCAGCCGGGCCGCTTTACCGGCGTCGAGCGGGCTGCCGCCACCGATCGCGACCACGCTGTCGCAGTCATGACGGCGAAAAGCTTCGGCCGCGTCGCGCACATCCTGCTCGACCGGGTTCGGGTGAACTCCGGAGTACAAAAACCACTCTTTGTCCTGGCCGGCCTCGCCCAGGGTGTTGGCCAGCGCGCGAAACGCCGGAGTCGAGAGGAGGCCGGGGTCGGTTACCACCAGCGGACGCCGCAAGCCCAGGCGCTCGCAACGGCCAGGCAGTTCGGCCAGCGCGCCGGCTCCAAATAGAGTGGGCGCCGGAAAGGAAAAGGTAGTCGTGCTCATCAGGGCATCAAAAGCATCGGATTTTCCGCGTCATGTAAGCTAAAAGTCAGACCACGTCAAACACGACCTGCGCCTGCGGCGCAGCGGGCCGGGCCAGGCCGCCGCGGGCAACGCCATCGGGACGCCGGTCGTCCTCGGACGTTGCATGGACGTTCAACAAACAGCCAAGTCAGGTGATACTACAGGTGCGTCTTTTCGGGCAGTCGGCGAATGCCGGCGCCAGCAACTCCAACGAAAGGCGCACCTGTTGGGTGGGGATCGGGAGGAGCCCTCGAGTGTCGTTCGAATAAGGGAGGAACCCGTTGGCGCGGCTGGCAAGGGTGGGTTGCACCAGCCAGGGACGGGTTGCTGATTGGCGAAACCACTCCAGGGCCGTCCGTTGGTATTGCGGTTTAGTGAGGCGGGCGATCCAGAGCCGGTGCGCAGCGATGGCCAGCATCGGCAGATCACCGGGGCTGTCGCCGGCGACGAGGTAGGGGTTGCGCCCGAGGCAGTCGAAGATGGCGGCGATCTTGCCGGCGTAGGTGGGAACCGGGTAGTGGAGCACGCTCGTGAGTCGGAGATGGCTCAGAACGGCTTTGTCGAGCTGGGCATACGCGTCATCCTCGCGCACCAGCACGGCGTCTTTGCAGAGGCGATTCCGGCGATCCACCAATAGTGTCGAGATACCGATGACGTGGTCTGGGCAAAGCCCGGTCCGAACGCCGCACTGGCGGAGGAGCGGATTCAGCGACTTCAGCATCACCCAGCGAACGCTCCACACGTTGCTGGCCGAAACGATCCAGACATCAAAGCGGTGCCGCAGCAGCTCCGCCAGCAACTCGATCATTTCGGGATAAAAAAAGGGCACCGGGTAAGCCGTGCGGCCGGGAGTGACGTCGATAAAACCCGGATGGGCCGGATCGGACCATTCGAAGGCAGCGCGGGTGGCGCGGACCACATCCGCTAACTTAAGATTTTCCATCGCCTGCACGACCCACGCGTAGCCAGTGGCGAGCGGCTGCGGGTCGCGGGCGCCGTAAGATGTGGGCTCGAGCAAGGCTTCGTAATACTCGGTCACGTCCGCACAGGACTCGATTCGGACCAGCCGTTTGCCGCCGGCGCGGAAAGCGGGGCAGAGATGCTTCGGCACTGTGGCCGGCGTCAGCACGCCGCAGCGGGCCAGCACCGCGAGTGTGGCTTCGCCGATATCGCCGCAAATCAGCGTGTTGTCGAAATCGAAAACCACAGGCAGTTGCCGGTTCGCGCCTTTGGTGATCAGGCGCTCGAGCGCCGCGCGAGTGGCCGGGGTCCAGCCGGGAGCGCGCAGGGCGCAACGGGCAGTCTTTCTGTTGCCGATTCTAGTGGTTGATCCCGGAATCTGATCGTCGAGGCTCTTTGGGACTCTCCTTTCCCCCTCCCCATGGACTCGGACGGCAAATTCCCCCTCACCCCAACCCTCTCCCCAAGGAGAGGGAGTTCCGCCGGCCGCCGGTCGAGCTTTCCGACACCCTTTTCCAGCGGAAGGCGGCGCCATTGCGGCCCCCTCTCCCTTGGGGAGAGGGTTGGGGTGAGGGGGAACCGACCGCTTAAGCTGCGAGCGACTTACATCCTGAGGCCGGCTCTCAGACTTCATTCTTCCTTCGGATTTCGGCATTCGGATTTCGGATATCTTCTTTGTGGTGGCGAGAATCGGGACGCCTGGCCTACGTGGATTTGGGGCGGGCGTTCCAGATAAAGAGCATGAGTGCGGACGGGATGAGCAGCATGGCGGCGAGGACCCAGAAAATCAGGGACCAGTTGCCCTGCGCGAGGTCCTTCAAATAACCGATGCCCGCCCCGGAAAAGATGGCCCCGAAAGCGCCCAGGCACATAGTCAACCCGGTTGCCATCGAGGCGGCTTTGGGGTGGCTCAGGTCCACAGTCGCGGCGCCGCTCATCAGCATGTCCGGCCCATAGATCATGAAACCCGCGAGACCGAGCAGCGCGGTGGCCATGACCCAGCTTCCCTGGGGAACGAAAGTCATTCCGGCGCAGATCACCGCCAAACCGAGCATCATGATGACGCAGACGGGAGCGCGGCGTTTGCCGAGCAGCGCGTCGGAGGCCCAGCCGGCGGAAAGCGCGCCCAGCGAACCGACCAGCGGGATCATGATCGCGGTCAGGGCGCTGTTCTTGATGCTCCGAGCGTGGAAGTCGGCCATGTATTGCACGGTCCAATTCATGAACGTGTAGCGTACGGCGTTCATGACAAAGAAACCGACCGCCAGGATCCAGAGAATACGGTTGGAGAGTGTGAGGCGAAGGATGTGGAGCGTTGAGTGCCAGCCTGAAGCCGAGGTTTGATTCTGGCCGGAAGCTGCCCGGACCGGTTCAGGACCAACGTCGTCCCGAACGGGTGGGAACCCCGCCTCTTCGGGCGAGTTGCGCAGGGACAGGAAAAAGACCGCGGCCATGGGGAGCAGCACCAGGCTGGGCACCAGGAACGCGGCGCGCCAGCCGACGGTGTCGCACAGGAAACCCGCGAGCAACCAGGAGAGGACATTGCCGACCTGGTAGCAGGTGGAGAGCCGGCCAATTAAAAAGCCGCGGCGGGCGGAGGTGTTCCAGTTGGCGAGCACGTGAACCATGAGCGACCAGCCGGCGGATTGGAACCAGCCGTTCAAGGCCCACAGGAGGCGCATCGTGTTAAACGACGAGGTGAAATAGAACAGGAAGTTCGTCAGCGACGCCATGACCAGCGCGAGGGTCATCAGTCTTCTGGCCCCGTAGCGTTGGCCGAGCGTGCCGTTGACGATCTGGCCAACGGCATAGACCGCCGCGTAGATGGACGGGATGCTGCCGATCTGGGCACTGGTCCAGTTGGGGAATTCCTTAAGGATGGCGGGCTGGGCGACGGCGAAGTTTACGCGGCAGAGGTAATAGGAGGCATAGGCGCCCCAGAGCAGCCAAAAGATGCGGAGCTGATGCGAGCGCAAGCGCGCATCGCCGAGTACTGAGCCAGGCGTGGTGGTCTGGGGCATTACTTTTCCGACTGGTCAGACGGTCCGGCAGTTGCGGGAGTTCCCGGGCCGGGCGCGACGGCCCGGCTCGGGATGTAGGAGAGCCACTTACGGCTGACGGCCGCGATAGTACTTCAGGCCCGTCGCCGGAGCGGTGAAGGTATTGGTTTGGCGGGCGGCCACTTCTTCCGCCCACGGCCCGAAGAGGCTCGGCGCCGACTCCAGCATCGTGTTTGCTTTGTTGATGAGGACGTTGGCGCCCGAGAGAGTGATCGTGGGATTGAGCGGCTTCGGGTTCGTGACCGGCGCGGTGAGGTCCAACGAGTTACCAGCCAGCCCGGCGGTGTAGATGCCGAGAACTTCTGCAGGTGTGAGGGCCCGCCGCCAGATGCCCAGATCATCGATGAACGCATCAATCGGAGCCGCGTTGTATGCGCCCGAACCGTCCTCGCCGATGTTGACTGCTGTCGCCGTGCTGGTCCGAGCGTTGGGCGGATCATTGTCAATCGTGGTGGGATTGAAATAGCCGCCCAGCGAGTTATTGGCGGTAGCCACAGGCCGAACGTCCACCAAATTCCCGTCGACATAAGTGGCGACTCTGGCCGCGCCGCTGCCGCCACGGTTGAACACGACGACGATGTGGCGCCACTGTTGGTTGCTGAAGGTGCCGGCCGGACCATCATAGTCTTTGCGCGTGTTGTTATTGGGCGCTGCGTCCAGCTCCCGGTAGTTCCATTGGAGATGCATGTCCGAATCGGTCGCAATCACGAACCCGCAGGTGCTGCCGGAGTCCCAATCTTTATTGGAGATAAACGACGGGTCGGCCGACGAGCTGACTATCTTGGTCCAGAAGGCGATGGAGAAACTCGTGTTCGTGCCGAAATGCAGATCGGCCGGGTAGCCGAGGGTGGCGTAGTTGTTCACGGTCAGGCCGGAATCAACCGTCACCTCCAAAGCGCTGCCGATCCGGCCCGTGCCGAAGGTCGGCGCGTTCACCGCCGTCGCATTGTTCCCGCGGCCGGAAGAATCCGTGTAATTGTTGTCGAACTTGAGGTGAACGACCAGGTCTCGCGAGATGCTGGAAACGACCTTCAGGGGAACACCACTGGTCGCGGTATTTTCGGCATTGGAGATCACGCAGGCGTAAAAAGCGTCGTTCGCCGGCTGCGCGTTGAGAATCGAGTAGTTAGTGCCCGTTGCGCCGAGGATCGGCACTCCATTGGAAGTCCATTGGTAGCTCAAGGGCTGCCGGCCGCGCGCCAAGGCGTTAAAGGTGACATCCACTCCCGCATTCACCGAGCGCTCGACCGGCTGAACGATGAAGGTCGCGGTCGATATGACGCTCAACGTCGCGGCCGAGCTGGTCACCCTGCCATAGGGATTGCTGACGATGACGCGGTAGCTGCCGGCTTTTGCCGCCTCGGCCGTGAAGGTGTAATTCGCGGTGGTAGCCCCCGGGATGTCTGCCGTGTTGAACTGCCATTGATACGTGGGCGCGGGTGTGCCGACCGCTACTACGCTGAATGTCACCGGAGTTCCGGCGTCGGCGGTTTGGGATTGGGGCTGCTCTGAAATGACGGGAGCGTTGATTTCGTAAAGCCCGAAATTGTCGATGCCCCAAAACCAGGCCGAGGTGCCGTTGGCGTTGAAGTGGAAGCGCACGTCCGCTTGACCGTCCGCCTTAGGCAGGCGGATGACCTCGATGCGTTTGCCATCCGTGGTGGAGTCATTGAGTCGCCCGAAGATGTCAGTTGGCCGAATCGCCGAGACCGGGGCGCTAATGTAGGAGCCGTAGTTGGTGGCGTGGACGGGTGTGTCGGGCGACCAGCCGCGGTCGGGATCGATCCGCGCGAAAGTGGCGGGGACGTCGGGGACCCCGTTAGTGAGGATGATGTCGCTGTTCCCGGGTTCATTATCAAAATAGTAAAGTGCCGGCAGCCAACTCGCTCCGCCATCCACCGAGTATTCCAGGAAGTCCATGTTATCCTGATTCTGCTCGTAGATGCTGTTGAAGGCGACGAAGACGTTGGTTTTTCCGGCGCAGGAGATGGGGCCGGTGAAGAGGTCTGAGAACTGCCCATTGCAGGAACCACACCGCTGATCCGATTCGGCCCACAGCAAATTGCCGCTGGCGAGGCTGGTGATGGGTGTCCCGTTGAGGACGATGGTCGGAAGATCGGTGCGCTCCGACCCCCAACCCGGCAGCCGGGTGCTGGACACAAGGATCCAATCCTTATACGAATCGGAATTGCGGTCATCCAGATTGAAACCGGGATTTCCCGCCGCAGTTTGGTTTCTGACGGTCCATCCGGCCGGGAGCGCAACGCCCGGCGTTGGGTCCTCAGTCAACGATTCGAAATCTTCAAAATAGAAAGGAGCGGGCAACGAGACCTGCTGGTAGTTCTTGACGGTGAACGTCCAGCTCAGCGACTTGCTGCCAGCCACGTTGTCACTCCAGGACAGGACCAAGGAGTGCGTCGAGAGCGGATCGAGCCGCGGTGGAACGGTGTAGGAAACGGTGTAGGTCGGCGGCGTGGCGGCGACAGAGCCGACAGGGGCCCCATCCAGTGTGAGCACGATCGAGCTGCTGTTGACGGTGGTATCACCCTGATCGATCACGGCGGTGATGACGGGCACTTCGGAAACTCCGGTGTCTCCCGGGCCCGGGCTGCGGGAAGCGGCGAAGGAGGGCACCGGCGGTATGACGGAAGGAATGCCTGCCGCCGAAGGCCCGCCGAGCGCGGCCATTTGGCCGGCGCTTAGAGCCACATCGCGGAGTTGGATACTGTTGACATAACCGAGGGCCGCGTTGGTGCTGGTGTCAGCAAGAATCAGCGCGAGCCAGTTTCCCGTCAACGCGAAGAACCCATCCACTGCGCCGCCGGAAAACGAACCCATCTCGACGCCGTTGGTGTAAACCCGGGTGGTGTCGCCGGTAGTGACCACAATGCCCAAGCGGTACCAGGTATCCGCGTTGAGTCTGCCCACATACGGACCGCTCACGCCGCCAGGCCCGATCTTGAAAGGGCCAACGCCACCCGTCGCGCCGTCGATCACAAAGAACTCCTGGGAGCCCAGAGTGGCGCCGTCGGAGGTTTGGATCAAGGGACGGGTCTTGCCGCTGGAAGCGGCGGGATAGAGCAGGTCGAGAATAAATGTGTATTGGTTGACGGTTAAGGAACCGCCGCCATTCGCGGGCGGGGTCGGCATGTAGTAACCCATGCCGTCGACGGCGGCTGGGAAGCGCATGACAATCGCATTGGCACCGGCGATGTCCGGGATGCCGAAAACCGTGTTAGTGCCAAACGCAGTGTTCAAGTCTGTGGCTCCGCCCGTGCCGTCGCGGAAGCTCAAGGAAGTCCCCACCGTGGCGGTGAGGTTGCTGCTGTTGAAGTCCCATTGGCCGAAGGGTTGGGCTTGGGATCCGGCGGCCAGGAAAAGGCTCGCCGCCATTACTGCGCTGAGGAGGTAACGAATTGGTTTGGCGTTCATACGATTGGGTTTGTAGTGGTTACTTGTACATTTTGTGGATTTGCAGCGCTTCGGCCGCCTTCTGGTCACCCTGTGACTGCGCGGTCTGCAACAGCCCGGTAATGGTCAGGAGGGCCCTGGCGGCCAACTCCTTTTGCCTTGCACCGGCTTCCGGCGCAGCGCAGAGCTCCTGCACGGCGGCGTAGGCGGCGGCATAATCCTTGGTCTGCAAGGCGGAGAGCACCTTGGATGACAGCTCTTTCACCTGCGGCTTGGCTTTGGCGAAACCTTTCTCGAACTCCGCGGGAATGTTTTCCGCCGCGAGCGGCGCGGGAGGGCCGGACTGCCGATGGCAGCCGAGGCAAAGGGAGGAGGCGAGTAAAAGAGCCCAAGAAACTCGCCTTACGAGAAGGTCCATGCGATTTCGCATCTTGCAGTCCAGGATTTATCTTGGCACGCGGTCAGGCCGCTCTCCGGTATAGCAGCGGTAATCGATGCCGACGTTTCGGGGGACATACTTAATCCGGGAAACGTTGCCCGGGACCCAGAGCGTTGCGCAAGTCTTGCTGTGACGCCACCAACCGGCAAGCAAATCGACGCCGGGATAGAGACCCTGCAGGCCACCCTCGGGCCCCCACTGAGAAAGGATTTGGCCAGAGCCCGGGAACAGGCCGAGGGTATCCTCGGCCCCTTCGTTCTTGTGCTCAGCGGAGTCCTGGCAAAAGATGGTGGTCTGGGGGCTAAAATAACTCGAGGTCTTGAGCGGGCCTTTCGCTGCATTCCCATACTGCGTGCCTGTGCTCGTCCACGGGATGAGCAAGTACTGGCAGAGGCCATAGCACGAGTTAATCCAGTACTCATGCGGGTAATACAGGCCGGCGTCATGCCATTCGTCCACCACCTTGCTGTTGGGACAGGCGAACACCTTCTGGTTCTTGCCGAAATAATCGTAATAACCTAGCGCCCAGTAAGCGTCATTATCAATGGCGCCGGATGCGCTCACCGGCACGCGCAGCAC
>DATDCV010000119.1:0-29963 GCA_036524155.1 Verrucomicrobiia bacterium | reverse complement strand
GGAGCCGCCTCGCTTTCTTGAGATGCGTTTCGAGCAGTTGGCAACTTCATTTCCCGCTCCAATCGCGGGGAATGCTTCCGGGCGCCCGGCAGGACCGGCGAATTTTGCTCCCGAGTTGCTGCTGACCCGGGCCGACGAAACGGGACTGTTTCCGGACCATTCAACCTTCCGCCTGGCGGGCGCGCTGGCGGGCCGGGCGCTGAAAACTCCCATCGACTTGCCCTCCCGGTCGCATGCCGAGATCCTCACCAACAGCGTGGTCCAGTTGCTGGTCGATCCTGAAGGGATCCCTCTCTCCACTATTTTACTCGGGCCTGGCAGCGGCTCGAAAGAAGCCGACGATTACGCCCTGCAGCGAGCGCGGGCCGCGCGGTTCACCCCGCTCCCCTTCACCCCCGGAACCGCTTCACCCTTGTTGGGCCTGGCCTGGGGCGAACTGATTTTTGAGTGGCACACTGTTCCCGCTACCAACGTCCCGGCCCCGAAACCGTAAGCGCTCATGTCTTCTTCGCAGCTCATCGTTGCATACCTGGTGGCCGCGGTTTCCGTCCTGGGCGGAGTGGCGGTCTACGCCGAAATGCGCCGACGGCGGTTCGAGCCGGACGCCAGCCTGGACCGCGTCTTTCGCTGTCGCAAATGCGGCTACGTCTATACCGACGACGCAGACGTCGTCCGGTCACGCTGCTCGCAATGCGGCCAAATGAATGACGCGATCCAGTTTTGAATCCTCTGGCCGGCAACGCTCTCAGGCGACCTGGACGAAGCTGGAACCCTTGGCGCTGCAAACCGGGCAAACCGCGGGCGGTGTTCCAAATTCAATATCGCCGCACACGGGACAGAGATAGATTTTAGGCTGGGGCAAGTCCTGTCCATTTTGCACGGCCTCCAAAGCCATTTTGTAAAGCCGTGCATGGACCGCCTCGGCTTTCGCCGCGTAATCAAACATCCGCTTGGCTTTGTGCCCTTCCGACTGGGCTTGCTGAAGCATCGGCGGGTACATCTGCGTGAACTCGTAGGTTTCTCCCGCGATCGCAGCTTCGAGGTTTTGCACAGTGGTTCCCAGGCCATCCATCGCGCCGAAGTGGCCGGCGGCGTGGATGCGCTCCGCCTCCGCCGCAGTGCGGAAAAGGGTGGCGACGTTCTTGAAGCCTTCCCTTTCAGCCTTGGCCGCAAAGTTCAGGTATTTCTGACTGGCCTGGCTCTCGCCCGCGAACGCTTCTTTGAGGTTTTCGTTGGTGGTTTTCATAATGTTTCGATCGGTTCCTAAGATCTGAGATCATCGTACAAATGCGGCCCAAAAAAAGAAAACTTTTTTGGACTCGCCCGGGTTGAACACCGCAGTCTTTGAAGGAACGCCGCAGCGGATCTGGCGGGCGCCGGAATCCCTAAAAGCCTCACCGTAATCCCGCCTTACTGTTGCTGAACGCGGTAAAAGCGTTGAACCGCGGGAGGGTTGGTGTCCACCAAAGTGACCTGGTCCGCTTCTGCCCGCACAACCGGTGGAATCGCAGTCCAGCTCGGGTCGGAGAGGTTCTGCTTGTATTCCAGGAGGTAGGTCGCGCCGGCGGTGGCGGTCAGGTTGACCATTACCGGGTGATTGCCGACCGACACGGCCCTGATCGCCGGTTGAGGGATGCTGATGGTAAGAGTCGCAACTGCGCTGGTAACGGCTCCGGCGGAATTGGAAATGACTACGCAATAGTCGCCGGCCTGGACATAGGCTACGCCCGGCAGAAGCAGCGAGTCGGCCGTGGCTCCCGCAACATTGGTGCTCCACCTCCGCCATTGGTAGGACAGCGGCGCGGTGCCGACTGCGCTGACGCTCAACAGCACGTCGTCGCCGGCTGCGACTGTGCGCCCCTGAGGTTGCACGAGGATTGAGGGGACCTCGGCGTTGTTCGTTCCCGCCGAGGGAACTCCGGCGAACCAATTGATTGGGTCGTTGCCATAAGCGGCAGGGTCGCGCCGTTGGAGCGAACTGCCGAACCCGTCGGCGTTGGTGGGCCACGGTGAGTTCTGATGATAAGTGACCTTTTCCGCCATCACGAACGGAACAGTCAGGTTGGTGGGGCCGACATCGGGTTTGTCCGGGTATTTCAGTTCGATCGTGTCAGATGAATTATCGAGTTTGCCACGCCAGGGTCCGAACACCGGCAGGGCGGCTCCAACGCCATAACGGTTCCGGAACGCGGCGAATTGGGTGGTGTTGGTCGCGGGGTCAAAACCGACCACGAGCAGTCGCCGGCCGGCCGCCAGCACCGTGTTGGTCGGGAAATCATAGTCGACGGCATTGCGCAACCGCCACGTGTTGGTGAGCGCGGCTAAGCCGTAACCCGGTTCCTGGGTGAAGACGCAGTAGAGCGGCACGTTGGTGGTGGTGATGTTCTGCAGTTCGATGAATTCGTCCTGGTCGTTATCGCCGCCGCCCGGCAGGTCGGGCGGATGATACATGATCTCGGAAATCACGATCGGTCCCACCCGCGGCGCGGCGTTGCTCCGCCCGAGTGTCACCGCGCTCTGCAATACCCAATGCTCTTCGCCCTCGCTCGTGAGATACTGTCCGAAAGAGACCCCGTTCGGGGATGCCGGAAAATCGAATCCGTGGCAGTACCCGGAAAGATTGCCGGCACTATCGGCGGCCAGCAGGAAGGCGCCGTCGCCGTATTCGGAGAGCAGAAACGGCTGAGCGCCCGCCCCAAACTCGTTCGCTGTAAGAACGAGAAACCCTCCTGTGGAGATGCTCGTGCCCTGCGGGATGCGGTACTTGAAGGGCGCGTAGAAATCGTCCGTGAGCCACCAGCCGCTGATGTCAACATTTGTCCCGGTTGGGTTCTCCAACTCGATCGAATCGATCTGAGGCGGGTCGGTATGCGCGAGGACCTCCGAGACCCGAACGGGAGCAGTGGCCGGGCTGGGCGGGTCGGCCGCGCCGGGGGAGCCGAGGAGCCGTCCGCTGACCCGCCAGCTTTCTCTCAAACCCCATGTATCCCAGGGCGCGAGGTCATCCACGATCACCAGCGAAAATCCAAGCCCGTCGGTGATCGGGTACCACCGATTGTCGTAGGCAAACTCCAGAATCTTTTCGCCCACCGCATCCTCCAGGCGAATCGTTTCACCGCCGTTATCGAGCGCACCGCCAAATTCACCCGCGATTTGCTGGCCGCTCCCATAAAGGGCGACGAACGCGCTGCGGTTGCGGACAACCAGGACCGTCGCACCCGGCGCCAGGCTGGTGACGCTGCCTCCGCTGAAGTTGAAATATACTCCGTTGGTGAGACGCACGCCGGTCAGGTCGAGGGTGACGTTGATGGAGATATTCCGCAGCTCCAGATACTCGAATTGCTGCGGATCGGCGTTTATGGCGGGGGCGCCGGCGGGGTTGTACATGATCTCCGTGATGCGCAGATACCGCTGCGCCGCGGAGGGAACCCCGGCGTAGCCGTTGCTGCAGACCGTTAGCCCCGCGGGATCGGACAGTACAAAACTGTCGCCCCAGGCGTTGAGGTGCCCGGAACAATTGCCCTGGACCAGCAATCCCATGCCACTCCGCGGGCCGTTGGCGCGGGCGCGAAACGCGACCACGTTCGGCGTCAAATAGAGCGCTCCGAAGGCGGGAATGACCGTCCCGGGTTGGAGCCGGCGGTCGATGCCGCCGCTCAGCTTCCAGCCGGAGAGGTCCACCGCGAAATCGTTGGCGTTGGTTAGGCACACATATTCCTCGTCCTGGTTGCCGGAGGCGGGGTTGTAGTCCCAGTCACGAAATGAAAGGATCGGGTTGCCGGGCTGAGCGAGCGGAATGCCGGCGTTGTCGGTTTTCGAGATGCCCACGGTCAGGCCCGTGTTGGTGATGCTATGCTTGCCGTAAAAATGTTCCCTCCTCTTGTTGAGGAACTGCTCGATTAGAATATTGACGCCATCGGTGAGGTCGATGCCGGGATCAAAGTTCGATTGCCCGCCCTTGGCCGGCCAGCCCCATTTGGCGCGGTCGCGCTGGGCTTCCTCGATAATAAGGTCTCGCCACTGCCACACCAGCGGCTCGAGCACCAGCAGGTTGGTCGCGGTACCCGGTGGTTTTACCCAGGTATCCAGCAGTGTGCGCAGCCGGCGGAGGAACATCTCGCGTGTTGACGGCACCGAAAAAATCACGTCGTAGAGCCGGTTCCAACTGGTCGGGCTGAGGGCGATCGCCTTGGAGGAGCCGTACATCGGGAAGCTCTTGTGGAGATCGTTGGTGACCTGGATGCCGTCATCGTTGCTGCTGTCCAGGTAGGCTGCTCCCCAGGAGAGATTCATGTCGAACGGGATGATGCGCCAAAGGCCGTCGCCGTCGTTGTCGTGATACAAACTCATGTTGGCCCAGACGTCGTCGTTCTCGTGCACGAATCGGGCGGCGGCCATGTAATTAATCACCTCGGGCAAATCGAGCAGATCGAAGATATTGGTCCGGCGCGTGCCGATGGGCAGCGTCTCGGAAATGGCGTTAGCCAGCGCCGTGTAGTCTGCGTTGCCCTCCCACTGGCGGGTCTTCTTGTCGAATCCGCCGGTGCTGAACTGGCTGGGGACAACGGTGCCGGCGGCGTTGTAGAGTGCCCCGTCGGGGTCGTAGCCGAGGCGCCGGAGCAGTTCCTCGCCGTGGACGTCATTGTGGTTGGCCAGTTGGTAAAACGACCCGTTCATCTGCAGCCGGACCGGGTGATAGAACGGACCCGGCGCGCCCGCTTGCTCACAGAGCCAGAAACTCAACCCCTGGCGGATGTAGGTGGGGTCGGGATAGTCCGCCGTGAAGGAGGTTTTGCGCAGCCGCATCCCGCCGGGACCGGGGTGCCGGAACTGGTGTTCGTGATTGAATTCGAACCGGTGCGACTTTTTCGAATAGCCCCTCGTGCTGTTGCCCCGCACACACATGAACACATTGTCGTAAAACTCGCCGTCGTAGAATACCGAAGCTCGCCCACCGGATCGGTCGGGGTTATCCACGCCCACGCCGGCCGTGTAATTCGAAACGAACAGGTGAATGATCGGCAACTGGCTCGAGACAGAATCCGGCTGGACCACGGTGCCGAGATATTCCGCCGAATCCAGCGGGTCCTGAAACAGCGGCCACCGGGAAACGCGCGCCATCGAGTCCACGGCCGTGATGCTCCAGCGCACCATTTGCCCGGCAGTATAAGTCCAGGCCGCGCCCTCGCGGTTGGGAATCGTAGCCCCGTAGATGCCGTCTCCGGCAAGCCCGTCGCCATGCAGCCCATCGTCGTACATCGGTTGGCTCGTGGTCCCTCCGTACATGACCCGCCAGTTCAGGGTCACGCTGCTCACGGGGGCGAGTGCTTGCGCAACGCGGCAGGTGATGGTGATGCTCTCGTTGGTTGACGGCACTTGAGGCGTGTGGCCGGCGAAAGTCAATATAGGGCCCAACTCGGCGCTGCCGGCCCCGTTCTCCGCGCCCGGCGTCGGCGTCACAAAATACCTCGGCGCGGCCTGCAGCGAAGTGGTGGCCGCACGCGCCTCCAGCTCGGTCACAAGCAGGAAATCCCCGTTGGTGGCTGAATAGTTCAAGCCCTGAAGCGCCAGCACATTCGTTCCTTCTCTCAGCGCTGAAACCCAGCTCGAGAGGTCATACTCGACGAAATCCAGCGCATCGGCCGTGGCCTGTCGGGCCGTGGCGGTCGAGTTCCAGGAAAGTGTGGCCGGAGCGTTGGCCGCTACCGTTGGGGTGCCGTTGAGCCAGGCCGCAAAACCGTCGTCGCATTTCACCCTCAAGAGCAACTGGGTGAGCGCTGGTGCGTTGCTCACTACAAACGGAATTCGGAAATAGACCGAGCCGTTTACCCCATACATCGCGCTCCGCAGGTCGGTCTGTATAAGCGCTGCGTAATTGTTCGTGGCGCTCGTGGCGATGTCGTACCGCCGGGCGATTTCCGGAGCGTCCAGCGCGCGATTGAAGAAGGCGACTTCATCGACCTTGCCGTTGTAGACATACGCGCCACCGCCACCGGCGCCGATCCGGAACGGCGAACTGGGATTTGGAGCGTAAGTGCCGCTCAGTCCGGAGGAACCGGCCAGGATGCCGTCGACGTACAGGGCCGCGGTAGTACCGTCGTAAACACCGACGACATGCGACCACAGGCCAGCTACTGCCAGGCCGCCCCTGGCGTATGCGATGTACCCGGAGTCGTTGCCGATTCGGAACTGCCATTGCGCCCCTACTTGATAGATAACAAAGCCATCCCGTTTCGGTGTGACATAATATTGGCAGGAGACGGGACAGAAGGTTGAAGAATTCACCACGCCGGGCTTCACCCAACATTCGACACTGAAAGGGCCGTTCGGATTGAACGCGGCGGAGTAGGGCATGTCTACCGTGCCGTTACTCCCGTTGAAACTCGCGGCGCGGTTGTTGGATTCGAAGCCGGGGAACTCTGCCGGCCGAGGCCCGGCTGCGGTATTGGTCGCCGCGCCTTTGAATTGTCCATTGCCGGAAGATCCGGACGAGCCCGAATTGAGCACCGGCCCGTTGGTGCCGGTCTCATCGAGGCGCCAGAAGCCGAGCGGTGCGCCCGCCAGCACGTCGCCCATCACGTTCGTGCCGAACTCACCAGAACCGGATTCAAAGCCGATGCCGTTGGTTGCTCTTGTCCAGGTGGAGTGGTTGAACCCGTTCGACGTCCAAGTGGCCCCAAGACTGCTGCCCAGCGGCACCTTGACTGCCCCAACCGTTCCTGTGGTTAGCAATTTCCAGGTCAGCGCTTCGGCCCCGTAGCCGAAGGACACATCAGCAACCTGGGGCGGGTAGGCGGGGGCGAAGACAGTGGCAGTTGTCCCATCGGGCCGGGTCAGGGCCAGGTACTCGCCTGAAGCCGACAGCCTGAAGTTGGTGTGGAGTGGCTGCCCTGGGGTACGACGGTCGCGGTTCGACGCATAGACCAACAGGCTGCTGCGGGACGCCAGGTTCGTAGCCGGGAATTGCCATTTGAAGGGCTTGTCGGCTGTATCGGTGAGGCCCCAATCCAGCAGGTTCACGTCGATGGCCGCCGTATTGTAGACCTCGACCCAGTCCGAATACTCCCCAAAATCGTCGGTGAGTGTCCGGATGTTGTCCGCCATGAACTCGCTCAGGATCACCTGAGACCGACCCGGGCACACCAACAGCAACAACCCGACCACGCAGGAAAGCGCCACTCGGCAATCTCTGGTTGGCGAACTGCCGCCTGCGCTAACTACCCGCGAGACCTCTTGAGACATCGTCTGCCCATTTCTACCAGAAACCGGCGCGTTTGCAATCCTATGGGCCACGCCGCGACAGCCGACCTCGATAACCGGCCGAGGGGCTACGGGTGCAAGGCGGACAATCCACACCACATCCCGGCTGTTCGCCGCGGAGTGCGGTCGCCAGGGCATCGTCCGTCACTTGCTTACCGGTGCATAGATGCCGTCCAAACGGATGACAGTAGCAACCGCGTCGGGCGCCTGGGAAGGCAGTGTGAGTTCAATCCCGGCATTGATTAATTCACGTCCAACCGGCCTTTTATTCTCACCATGATGGTCGATGAAATCATGTCCGGTGCGGCTTTTGGCAGGCCGCTGAGAGTTAAACCTTCCGGACCGGTGCTCGTTGCGAGCCGGCGGCGGCCACCGAAAAATGAGGCCGACTTCACCAGGGAGGCCGACTTCACCTCGCTCCTCAAACCGGGCACCACCAGCTTGCCGTCCTCCGGCCAGTCGAAAAGATGCAGGTACAAAGTCGCGGAGTCCGCAGCCACCTTCTTGGTGCAACGGCCCCAAGGCAGTTGCTCCTTGAAGGGACTGGCCGTGGTGCCGTAAATACCCACACCATTCACCTTCATCCATTTGCCGATTTCCCTTAGCCGGTCCACTGAAGGACCAGGGATGAGGCCCTCGCTGGTCGGGCCCACATTGAGCAAATAATTGCCACCTTTGCTGGCGATATCCACCAGGTTGCGGATCAGCGTTTCCGCACTTTTCCATTTATTGTCGAAGGACTTGTAGCCCCAGGTCGTGTTCATCGTCATGCAGGTTTCCCAATCCTTCCCTGGCGTTCCGGTGGCAGGAATCTTCTGCTCGGGAGTTGAGAAATCGCCGGTCGCTTTGTCTTTATCCAACCGGTTGTTGGTGATGATATCGGGTTGGAGTTTCAGCAGCGGGAGCAGTTTGCTCACGCGCTCGAACGTCATGTCCTTGGGTGTGTCCCACCACAGCACGCCTAAAGGCCCGTAGTTGGTGAGCAATTCCCTCACTTGGGGCACCGCGATCCGGTCGATGTATTCATCCATGCTGCCTTCTTGAGCCGAGTCCCAATGGCCGGTTCTGGCTGCCGCGCCGCCCGGGTGATGCCAATCCTGGGCCTGCGAGTAGTAGAAACCAAGCCGGATGCCTTCTCCTCGGCAGGCCTCGGCCAATTCCTTTAGCGGATCGCGCTTGAAGCGTGTCGCGTCGTAAATATTGTATTCGCTCGCCTGAGAACGGAACATCGCGAAGCCATCATGGTGCTTGCTCGTGATGACGATGTATTTCATCCCGGCGTTTTTCGCCAGCCGCACCCACTCGCGCGCATTGAATTTGATGGGATTGAACTGCTTCGCCACAGCCGCGTACTCGTCGACTGGAATCTTGTAGTCCAGCATCAACCACTCGCCGATGTGTTTGGACTGGTCCCCTTTCCATACCCCAGCCGGAACAGAATAGACTCCCCAATGGATGAACATGCCGAACCGTGCCTCTCGCCACCACCCCATGCGTTGTTCGTGCGAACTGCCGCACTGGGCTTGCCAGGCCAGTTCGGCCCGTTTGGGTGCCCCCGATGGGTCGTCGGCAGCAATTGACGGGAAGCAAGCCAGAAGGCCGACGATGAGGGTGGAGATCTTTCCTGGCAGTGCCGCATTCATGCGGCCGAATTTGTGGCGGCGTCACCCCTCACGTCAAGCCTGCTTGCTTTACGATCCCAAAGGCCGTTCGCCGGCTGTTTTTTCTGTCCTGCGCAGGCAGCCGATCCTACACTGCCGGTTGCCGTGTTAATCCATCAATCCTGCCATCGTCTCCTGATCCTTGGTTTCGTACTGGCCGCGTTTTTTGGCGCCGCCCTGAGAACCACCGGCGTGGATGTTGGCTCGATCGACCGTGACCGCGTCATGGCCGCTGCCGCGCGGGCGCTCACGCTCGAGCCGATCACCATCACGAGGTTTCGTGCTCCGCTCAGCGAAGGGAGCCCAAACGACTTTTATTCGAATGGTGACTACTGGTGGCCCGACCCAGCCAAGCCGGACGGCTTGCCTTACATCCAGCGCGACGGCCAGTCGAACCCGGACAATTTCAACCAGCACCGCCTTTGCCTGACGCATTTGCGGGACGCCGTTGCCGCGCTGGCTGCCGCCTGCCAACTCACGGGCGAGGACCGTTACGCCGAGAAGGCCGCCGCCCTGTCGCGGGTGTTCTTCCTGGACTCGCCGACACGGATGAACCCGAGTCTCAACTACGCCCAGGCGATTCCAGGTCGCACGCCGGGCCGCGGGATCGGCATCATCGACACGCTGCATCTAATCGAGGTGCCGGTGGCAATCGAGACCATGCAGAAGTCGGCCGCGTTTGCACCCGACTTGCTCGCTGGGCTGAAGGCCTGGTTCCGCGATTACGCGGAGTGGATGACCACCAGCAAAAACGGCAAGGAGGAGGCTGCTGCCAAAAATAACCACTCCGTCGCCTATTTCCTTCAACTGGCCGTGTACGCCAGGTTCACCGGGGACCAGGTCAAGCTGGCGGAATGCCGGCGCGAATTCAAAGACGTTTTTGTCCCAAAGCAAATGGCGGCTGACGGCAGCTTCCCAGCGGAGCTGAAACGCACCAAGCCATACGGCTACTCCATTTTCCAGCTCGATAATATGGCGTCGCTTTGCCAGGTGCTTTCGACGCCCGAGGACAACCTCTGGGCGTTTTCTTTGGCGGATGGTCGCGGCATGGCCCTCGCATTGAGGTACCTCTATCCCTTTCTGGCGGACAAATCAAAATGGCCACACGCATCCGATGTGCAGTCTTGGGAAGGTTGGCCGGCGCGGCAACCCGCACTGCTGTTTGCCGGCCTGGCTTTGAGCAAACCGGAGTACATTGCGCTCTGGCAGAAGCTCGCCGCCGATCCCGCCGATCCCGAGGTTCGCCGGAATATCGCGATCACCCAGCCCCTTTTGTGGCTGCAGTTGTGCCCTGGGGTCCAGGCTGGTGCCACAGCCGCTGTACGAGATGGCGCCAACCGGGTTGCCCTTTCGCCGGTTCCCGTCCTGCGCACCCCGAAGTCTCCGGACACCCCGCGTATCAACGGCCCGTCCGTCTTTGGCGTCCGGCCCGGCGCACCTTGCGTATATCGTATCCCGGCCTCCGGTGAGCGCCCTATCGCGTTCGCGGTTGACGGCCTGCCCGACGGGCTGCGCCTCGACCCCAAGACCGGCGAGCTGAGCGGTGTGGTCAAGCAAGCCGGCCGGTACGAGCTCACTTTACACGCCCGGAATGCAAAAGGTGAGGCGCGAAAGACATTCCGTCTCGTGGTGGGCGAGACCATCGCCTTGACGCCCCCGTTGGGCTGGAATAGCTGGAACTGCTGGGGTAGCAAAGTGGATGCTGAAAAGGTTCTCCGAAGCGCCCGCGGGCTGGTCGCCTCGGGACTCATCGACCACGGCTGGAGTTACATGAATATCGATGACGCCTGGCAGGGGAGCCGCGGCGGCCCATTCAAAGCGATCCAGGGCAACGAAAAATTCCCCGACATGAAAGGGCTCTGCGACACTCTGCATCAGATGGGATTGAAGGTTGGCATCTACTCGACTCCCTGGACGACCTCCTATGCCAACCATATCGGCGGGAGCTCGGAAGACCCCGAAGGAGCCTGGGCCAAGCCCACCCTTCCGAAAAAGGGGAATGTTAACAAGAAGCGCCTGCCTTGGGCCATCGGCCGATACTCTTTCGCCCAAAACGACGCCAAACAGTGGGCCGCGTGGGGCATTGATTACCTCAAATACGACTGGAACCCCAACGAACAGCCCGAAACACAAGAGATGTACGACGCATTGCGCAATAGCGGGCGTGACATCATCCTGAGTCTTTCCAACAGCACCCCTTTCACCAACGCGCCCGCGCTATCCAAAATCGCCAATTGCTGGCGCACTTCGGGCGATATCCGCGACACGTGGGATTCCATGAGCCGAAAAGGTTTCGGCCAGGACAAGTGGGCAGCCTTCGCGCGGCCCGGACACTGGAACGACCCCGACATGCTGGTAGTGGGTTACGTCGGCTGGGGCAACCCCCATCCAACCCGCCTGGCTCCCGACGAGCAATACACACACATCACCCTTTGGTCACTGCTCGCCGCCCCGCTATTGCTCGGCTGCGACCTCGAGAGGCTCGACGAATTTACCCTTAACCTCCTCGGCAACGACGAGGTTTTGGCGGTCAACCAGGACGCTCTCGGCAAGCAGGCACTCTGCGTCGCCAAGGATGGTGACCTTCGTGTGTATGCCAAGGATCTCGAAGACGGCTCCAAGGCAGTCGGGCTTTTCAACCTCGGCGACACCAACGCCCTCGTCACCGTGAATTGGGCCGATCTCCAGCTTTCCGGCAGGTTGGCTGTTCGGGATCTTTGGCGTCAAAAGGATCTTGGAAAATACGGACCGGTCTTCCAGTCGGCAGTCGCCCCACATGGGGCCGAAATGGTAAAAATCCAAACGCGCGAGAACTGACACCGACCCCCTGGAACAGGCTGTTTTCCGCATTCTTGACAGGAAGCGCGAACGGACGGTCGGCACCGTCCTCAGCTACTCGTCCGTCAATCCATCGTGCCAGAAACCCGGCTGCAAGCCATCCGGAACAGCGGGTCGGAAGTGGTCGGTGGCGGCATCCTTTACACCGAGAAGCAGAAGCAGGAACGCAAGCGGCTGTTTGCGCGAAAGGAGGAGATCAAGAAGGTCTTGGCGTGGCTTGTTTAAAAGAGGCTCACCAGCGGACGTTTCAATTCCTTCGCCTTCAGAACCGGCGGTCGATGACCGGCAGCGGTGGAATCCCTCCACTAAGGAACCATCGGCAAAAAGCGAATCCTCCGGATGAAGCCGTAGTCGCTTTCGCAGAGCAGTATGTTGCCGTCGGCGTCCATGGTGACGCTGCGGCCTTCGGCGATTTTCGGATCGGGGCCGTAGAAGAACCATCCGTCGCCGGCGTGGGTTCGGCCGCCTGCGCCGTTGAGCAACAAACGGACGATTCCCGCGCTGTCAATGTACCAGAGTTGGCAGCCGTTATGGGTCAACAACAAGTAGCCGCCGGTAGGCACGCCCCACACTCCACGAACACCGTAAAGGGCTGTCTGCAAGGCTGGGGATCCGTCTCCACCCCCAGTGGTTAGACCGCTGCCGGCGATGGTGGTCATGGCACCGGCCGGCGTGACACGATAAACGCGGTTCGACCCCCGGTCACACACGATTACGTTGCCAGAGGCTTCGACGATCAGGTTGCCCAGTTCGCCAAAATTGCTCGCGAGGGTTCGTACCCCTGCCGCAGGGGTCCACACTTTGAGTTTCGTCCCCGCGCAGAAATAGGCCAGAGACTCGTCGGCTTTTACCCAAAGACCGCGGCCGCCGCTGACGGGGGAACCATCTGTCGTGGCCATGAACAACGTCGCCATCACGCCGTTGGTGTCCACACGACGAATCCGGCCGTTGTCCGTATCAAACACATAGACCGTACCGTTGGGGAGAACCCATTCGCCGTTCGGGCCGTTGAGTTGCAGGGTCGTGGCCGGCGCCGGACCTTCGCCGTTAAACCCGCCGACATGCGTTCCGGCGAAAGTCCGGATGGTTCCGGAGGGAGCGACGACAAGGATGGAATGACTGTTTTTGTCGGCGATGTAAACCTTCCCGGCACGATCGGCCATGGCAAAATGAGGGCGGGACAGCGCGGCCCACGGCGCCGGCCAGCCTTCGTACCACGACTGCCAGTAGTTGACCCCGTCCGTTTGACCGGCGCCGCTACCTGCGAGGGTTTCCAGCAGGCCGTAAGAATATGCCAGGTTGGTGAAACCCTGAGCCGTTGGTGAGACATCCACAGACCGCACTCGAAAAAAACTGCCGTCTCCTGAAAAAACAACCGACACTCCCCCCGTAGGAGCTGTTGAAAAGGCATTGCGTTCGGGTGCCCAGGAACCTTGGACGGCGGCGGCCCGTTGGACGGTACAGACGCCGGGAACAAAGGCATTGGTCCACGCCAACGACCCGTCACGGTGAAAAGAGGCCACGCCGACCTGCGTTGCCGCCAGGGCTGTGAATCCAAGCAGGGCCAGCGCGAGGCAGGAACATGCGACTAATTTCATCGGCGTCGATTTGACAGCGAATTGAAGGCATTTGCAAGGCCATGCGATGGCCAACGCCGCATCACGAGGCAGTAACGTGGAAGACCGCACCTTGAGGCGGCGGCTTCAAGCATCACCTCAAAACACGTCATCTTAGGGTGGCAAACCGCTTTTACATCGGCCTTCAGCGCACCTCTTACTGGCCTTGCAGACGAAAGTGTTGCTTGAAAGTCATCGTGGAATATCTCATAAAGGCTAAATTGAGTAGATTTTCCGCCCCGCCGCGATCCGGTTGGTACAACAGATATTCAAAATGTGCCTGAGGAGCGGGAGTGGAGACATCACTTTGAGACGTGTTTTCGATTATGAATTCGTTGGTCGTTCGTGCCTCGGGTGGTTTCCTTGTAATGTCATCCCTCGTTGCGGTTTGCTCGGTTGCTTCGGCGCAAATCGTTATCAACGAGATCATGTACCACCCGCCGCCGGCGATCCCGGAGGATCCGGCCAAGGAATGGGTCGAGCTGTATAACACCGGGACAAATGCGGTGAACCTGACGGGCTGGCGTTTCACCAAGGGAATCAGCTACACGTTCACCAATGTAAGCCTTGACGTTGGCGGCTACCTTGTTGTTGCTGCGAACAAGGCGGTTTTTGCGGCCAATCACCCTGCGGTGCTGAATGTCGTCGGGGACTGGATCGGCAAGTTGCGGAACAGCTCGGACGCAATTGAACTGGTCGATGCCCTCGGCCAGAAAGTGGCTAGCGTTACCTACGCCAGCGAGGGGGATTGGGCGTTGCGCAGGGAAGGGGACCCTTACCCGGGCCAAACCGGCTGGTGGAAAGGCTGGAAATGGTCCAGCTCGGCGGACGGTTTGGGCAAAACCATGGAACTGATGAATCCCGCAATGCCAGGCGGCAGCGGGCAGAACTGGGCGGCGAGTCTCGTCGATGGCGGCACACCTGGCCAGCCCAACTCGGTCGCAACCACCCACATCGCGCCGATGATCTGGGACGTCCGGCACCTGCCCGCGATACCGAGGTCGGCTGACCTCGTTTCAATCACCACCCGGGTCGTCCGGAATCCCGGGGTGACTGTCAGTGTCGCGGTCTTTTCCCGTGTGGATGGCGCTAGCGGGTTCAACTCGGCGCCTATGTACGATGACGGCGCGCACGGCGACGGCGCGGCGGGCGATGGCGTCTACGGGGCGTGGCTGCCGGCGCAACCGAATCGGACGATTATCGAGTTTTATGTGCAGGCGAGCGACTCGGGCGGATTAACCCGAACCTGGCCGCCGCCGAGTGACGATTTAGGAATCCAGGGAGCCAACGCTCTGTACCAGGTAGATGAGAGCACATACACCGGGGACCAGCCGGTTTACCGGTTCATCGTGAAGGCGACCGAATGGAGCTCCTGGACCGCCTTGATGAATAACGGCGCCGGCGGCCAATTCAGTGATGCGCAAATGAACGGCACCGCTGTGCGCACCGATGGCACCGGGACCAAGGTGCGCTACCGCGTCAGCATCCGGAACCGTGGCGCCGGCACCCGGAGCGCGAATCCGCACAATCTCCACTTGGGCGTGCCCCTGGACGATCCGCTGCAAGGCATCACCCGGTTGGACTTCAACACCCGCACGGTACACTCCCAAGTAGGCGGCAAAGCGATCTTCTCCGCGGCAAACGTTGTGAATTCTTACAGCGCGGCGGTCCAGGTTCGGGTCAATGGCAACAACCTTGCGAACGCGACTCCTTCAGGCGGAACGGACTCCTATCAGTTCGGTTCTTACCATTGTTTCCAGCCTTACGATAGCGAGTGGGCCAAGGAGCACCTGCCTCTCGACAGTAACGGGAATGTCTACAAAGGCGTTTGGTATTTTGACGGCGTTTCATTGGTTCGTGGAGCAACGCTGGAGTATCTCGGGACGGATCCGGCTGCCTATCGTCAGGCCTATTCTCCGACCGGCCCGACGTCCAACACCGGCGCCTACTCCAAGCAAAGCAATGCCGCCGAAGACAACTGGTCCGACTTGGTCGGGATGACTTACGCGCTGAGCCCCAACACGCCCGATGCCTCCTACATCCAGGCGGTGTCGCAAGTGGTCAACATCGATCAGTGGCTGCGCTATTTCGCGGCCAACTCGCTGATCATCAATATGGAAACTACCCTGGGAACCGGGGTCGGAGATGATTACTCGATGTACTGCGGTTTTTTGGACCCGCGCTTCCAGTTGCTGAATCACGATTTGGATACGGTGTTGAACCAGGGCGACAACGGCGCGAGCTGGACACGGTCGATTTTCAAGGCTTGCGACCTGGCGTCGATGAACCGCTTTCTCAAGCACCCGGACATCGCGCGCCGCTATTACGCGACCCTGAAGGAAATGGCCGACACGGTGTTCTCACCCGCACAAATCGGCCCGATTCTGGATCGGACTTTGGGCAGTTGGGTGCCGAACAGTTATATCCAAAGCATGAAGGACGCGGCCGAGCAACGCCGTACGAATGTGCTGGCTCAGATCCCGATGAAGATCACTTCCGGCAGCGCCGCCACCTGGACGAACAACTCGTACCGCGTCACGACGCCGAGCCTCACCCTCTTTGGCACGGCCAACGCCATCAACACCCACGCAATGCGCGTCAACGGCTTGCCGGCCTCCTGGTCGGCTTGGGACGCGCGTTGGACGAACACCGTGACCGCGCTTCAGCCGGGGATCAACCGTGTGGTCCTTGAAGCCCTCGATGAATCTGGAAATGTCGGCGAACTCGCCTCGGTCGATGTTTGGTACGATGTTCTTGGCACCGCTGTTCCCGGCGGCAGTCTCGCTTCGAGCACCACCTGGGCTTCTGCTGCTGGTCCCTATCGTATCACTGGCAACATTACCGTTCCGGCGGGGGTAACCCTGACCATTCAGCCCGGCACGACGGTGTATTTCGATAACGGCGTGGGCCTCACCATCAACGGACAGCTTCTTGCCCAAGGCACGCCCACCCGGCGTATCCGGTTCACACGGACGCCCGGCACTACAGGCCACTGGGCCGGCTTCGCTTTCGTTAACGCGCGCCAGACCAACCTCGTCTCCTACGCGGATATGGAGTACGGCGACTACGGCGCCCCCGGGACGCTCAACGGGCCGGCGTGCATCTTCATCCGCAATTCGCAGGTGGCCTTTGACCGGATGACGTTCTTCAACATGACCATGCAGTACCTGGACATTTGGGAACCGCAGGTCGTCATCAGCCATTCCGTTTTCGGTGATTTAGGCGGGCAGTACCATGTCAAGGCAGAGCACATGCTCGCGGACGGTTGGTTTGTCGTGGACAGCAATCTTTTCGGCACCGATACCGGCGACAACGATATCTTCCACCTTAACCGCGTCAGCGTGAAGGGCGGCCCGGTCGCGCAGATCCTCAACAACGTCTTCACCGGGGCCGGCGATGACATTATCGATGATAACGAGACCGACTCGCACATCGAGGGCAACCTCTTTATGAATTTTACCACCAACCACCCGGCGCGGAGCGCGTCGGCCGCGGTCACCACGGGGGAGGGTGGCAGCACTGGTACGGCGAACATCACCACGCAACACCTGACGGTGCTTCGCAACGTTTTCTGGGGCCAGGACTACGGCATCCTGAACAAGGACGGCTCCTATGTGCAGGTCTTCAACTCTGTCTTCGTCAATAACCGCGGGGCAATCATCTTCGACGAGCCCTGGCGCACCAACAGCGGCACTACTTATTCCGGCCCTGGGCGCGCCTGCTATATCGAAAGCTCTGTTTTCTGGAACAACTGGCCCGAGAATGGGAGCGACCAGGGGACGTTTGCCTTTCTGACAAACGCTTTAGCGTACCGGACCGAAGCGCAGTACCGCGGCGCGACTCAGGTTACGGTCAACAATTCACTCCTCCCGGCCCAGTACCATTACCTCGGGACCGGCAATATGGACGCCGACCCGCGGTTCGTGTTCCCGACGAACAATCTGTCTTTGAAACCCGGCGCCCCGGCGTTCAGCGTTGGCTTCGATGGATTTGACGCCAACACGTTCCTGCTGACGAGCCACCTCGTTCCAGACGTTCATCCGCTGCCGTTCTCTCCGCTGATTGGTACCGGATTTAACGGTTGCGACGGGGGCATCTATGTCTCGGATGATGCTACTATTTCCGGTGCGCCGTCTTCGCCGACGCCCCAGGTTTCAGCGATCCTCGCTATAGCCGGTTTGGATATCTGCGGCTACAAGTACCGGTTGATCGGCCCCGGTTTCACCAATGACTGGAGCCAGGAGAAGCAGACGCTGCGATCGGTCTCCCAGATCACACTGGCGGGCACCGCCGCGACTGCGACTGTGGCGAATCACGGCTACGCTAACGGTGATGTGATCCAAATTCTTGGCGCCGATTCGCTCTGTCTTTATTTCAATGGCCTGTTCACTATCCGTAACGCCACCGCCAATACATTCGACTACACGGTCGTCCTCGGCACCAACGCGCCGATGAACGAACTTCCACCCAAAGACATCTGGAGCCGCAAACCGGAGAAGATCCAGCTCGCCGGGCTGTCGAACGGCACTTACATCGTCCAGGCGATTCGGAAGAACTCAATCGGAGTCTGGCAAGGCACCGACAAACCCACGTCTGCGACCTGGACGGTCGATACCGGTTTGCGCCGGGTGGTCATTAATGAACTCCTGGCTTTCAACGTGTCCGCTGTTCCGATCAACGATAGCGCCCCCGATCTAATTGAGCTTCAAAACGCCGGTGGCACGACCGTTGACCTCTCCGGAATGGGGCTCACTGACGACCCGGGCCAGCCGGGCAAGTTTACGTTCCCGTCCGGGTATGTGCTTGGTCGCGGGGATTATTGCGTCCTGGTCGCCGGCAGCGGTCCCGGCACGAACCGCATCGGTTTTGCTCTGAGCAAACTAGGTGGCGGGCTTTACCTGTTCGACACACCGGCCAATGGCCGCGCGCTGGTTGATTCCGTCAGTTATGGCTTGCAGTTGCCGGATTTATCTGTCGGCAGGTTAGCGTCGGGCCAGTGGGGCTTGACTCGGCCCACGTTGGGATCGGCGAACGTCCCTGCGTTGACCGGCGACGTGCACAGCCTGCGCATCAACGAATGGCTGGCTGCTTCGGTGTCCAGCCCGGATTTCATTGAGCTGTACAACTCCGACCCAATCCCCGTTGATCTCGGCGGCTGCTACCTGACGGATAATCCAGTGGGCTGGCCCTCGAAACACAGGATTGCTCCGTTGACGTTCATTGGTGGAAATGGGCTGCAATCATTTATCGCCGACGGCCAGACCAACAGCTCCGCCAGTTATCTCGGCTTCAAGCTCGCTGACGAGTGGGGTGCAATTGGCCTGTTCGACACGGGTTTGGCGATGATCGATGCCGTCTATTACGGACCGCAAACGACAGACGTTTCGATGGGACGCTCTCCGAACGGCTCGAGCGCGATTACTTCCTTCCCGACGCCCACTCCGGGTCTGGGCAATCCTGCCACGCTCCCGGGTTCCTACACCGTTACAAACGTCAACGTTCACTTGATGTCTTACAATCAGACCTGGCGCTATGACCAAACGACCAGCCTGGACGGGGTGAATTGGACGGCTACGAACTACAACGACTCGGGCTGGCCTGCCGGGCAGGGCTTGCTCGCCTTCGAGAACAACACGACGATTACCCCGCTGATACGAACGCCCCTGTCCGACCCCCGAGTAGCCGTTGGGGGGATGCCCGCAGGACATGCGTACTACTTCCGTACGACCTTCAACGTCAGTAGCGACCTCAGTGCGTTTACGGTCACCGGCGCGGCTCGCATCGACGATGGCGCTGTTATTTACGTAAACGGCGTAGAACTACCCTTCCGCATCCGCGTCAGTGGCGGCACAGTTACGAGCTCGACTCTCGCCAACAGCCTCGTTCCGTATACCGGCAATGATGCGGTCGCCGACGACGTCTTCACTTTCCCCGGCTCGGCTTTGCACGTCGGAACCAACTGGATTGCGGTGTCTGTGCACCAGCAGAACACCACCAGCAGCGACATTGTCTGGGGCCTAGCGCTCGACGCCAACCTTTGGATCACCAATTACCTCCAGGGCCAGGTCGTTCTGAGCGAAGTGATAGCCAACAATCGCTCCGTCACGAATTCGGACGGGTCAATAACCGACTGGGTTGAATTGTACAATCCAGGGGCGTTTTCGATGAACCTGGCTGGCATGACCCTCAGCGACGACCCAGCCAAATCAAAACCTCACACCTGGACCTTCCCGGCCGCTGTCACTCTGAATTCCAACAGCTTCCTCGTCGTCCGGCTTGATCCCGACCTGCCGCCTTCGACCAACAATACGACGGTTTTGAATACCGGTTTCGGCCTCAGCTCGAGCGGCGATAAACTGTTGCTTTACAGCGGCGCAACTTTGGTGGACGCCGTCACGTTTGGCGCGCAGGCGCAGGACTTCTCGATCGCCCGTGTCGCTCCGAACGCCACTGGGCCATGGACGCTGAGCCTCCCGACGCCCGGCGAGCAGAATCTGGCTGCGCCGCTCGGTGATTCGCTCGCGCTGCGGATCAACGAATGGATGGCCGATCCCAAGGCCGGCGATGACTGGTTCGAAATCTATAACCCGAACCAGCAACCGGTCGCCCTGGGCGGCCTTCACCTGACTGATGACTTGAACCTCCCCGCCCAGTTCACGATCCCGCCGCTGTCGTATATTGGTGCCGGTCCATACGGCGCATTCCTGGATTTCCGGGCGGACGGCGTCACGACGAACGGGCCGACCCATACCACCTTCAAACTTTCCGCCGGCGGGGAATCGCTCGGGATCTTTTCCGCCGACGGCGCGGTCCGGTTCGACGCCGTGTCTTTTGGCCCGCAGGGCAAGGGAGTTTCTGAGGGCTTTTTCCCCGATGGTTCCACCAACCTGGTCCGTTTCCCGCGCACGCCTACTCCCGGCTCGGCCAACACGCTGCCGTTCACCGACGTGCTGGTCAACGAAGCGCTCTCACGCCCCAGCGCCGGCTCTCAAAGCCTTGAGCTCCATAATCAAACGGAACAGACCATAGATCTGAGCGGGTGCTGGCTCAGCGACGACAATTTCAGTTTGAAGAAGTACCGCCTGCCTGATCCGACCATCCTGCCTCCCGGTAGTTTTGTGACGATCGACGAGGCGCAGTTCAATCCACTTCCCGGCAAAGGGACCAGCTTTGCCCTCGACCCTCTGAACGGGGGGGCGCTATATCTCAGCCTCGCGGACGTCTCCGGTAATCTGACCGGTTATCGGACTTCGGTAAAGTTTGATGGCTCCGACCCCGATGTGTCGTTCGGCCAATACGAAGCCAGCACCGGACCGGAATTTGTGGCGATGACTGCTCAGACTTTCAGCGCGCCGAACCCTTCTCCGCATCTCGGGCCCGTGGTCATCAATGAGATCTATTATCATCCGCCGGATGTGGGGACCAATGACAACACCATCGACGAGTTCATCGAGTTGTGGAACATCACCGGCGCCGCTGTGCCGCTGTTCGATCCGTCAGCGCCGACCAATACCTGGCACCTGCGTAACGCTGTCAGTTTTGACTTCCCGACCAATGTGACCGTCCCTGCGAGCGGTTACGCGCTCGTCGTCGGCTTCGACCCGGAGTTCCAGCCCCAAACCGCCACCGCTTTCCGCGCGAAGTTTTCTGTGCCGGCCAGCGTGCCTCTCTTTGGTCCGTGGAGCGGGAAGCTTAACAACGGAGGCGAAACCATCGAGCTCAATAAACCTTCCGGCAGCATTAACGGCTTGGTGCCGCGCGTGCTGGTCGAGCGGGTAAAGTTCGATAATGTCGCGCCCTGGCCGACGGCGCCGGACGGCTTGGGCACCGGCAGCGTTTATTCTATCCAGCGGCGTGTGCCCATCGGCTTTGGCAACGACCCCGTGAGTTGGGTGGCTGCCGCTACTTCGGCCGGCGCTGCCAACAGGCCGGCTGCGGGCGCCGCGCCGGGGTTCGCCGTCCAACCACTCAGTCAACTCGTCCTGCCGGGCGCAAGTGCCACTCTCACCGCTTTGGCTGGTGGTGCCGCCCCGCTGTATGTCCAATGGCGGTTGAACGGTCTGGATATTCTGGATGCCACCAACGCGACGCTTTCCCTGACCAACGTTGGGTTCACCGATGCCGGCCGGTATTCTCTCCGGGTGAGCAACCCGTGGGGCTGTGCCCTGAGCACCGATGCCTGGCTCAGGGTGCAGGCTTCGCCTGCAATTACGCGTCAGCCGGAGAGCACCGCGAGCAGTGGCGGCCCCGCTCTCTTTAGCGTGGTCGCCCGCGGCACCGCCCCGCTCAGTTACCAATGGCGGTTCAACGGCGCAAACCTCGCCGGTCAAAGCGGCGCGCAACTGCTGCTGCCGGCCCCGGACACCGCCCAGGCGGGTGGCTATTCGGTGGTTGTGGCCAACTCTTACGGAACTGCCACCAGCGCCGTTGCGACCCTCACGGTGCTACCCGGCGATTCAGATGGTGATGGCATGCCTGACTGGTGGGAACTGGCTAACGGAACCAATCCGTACTTGGATGACGCCGCCGCCGATCCCGATCACGATGGGATGACCAACCTGCAGGAGTATTGGGCCGGCACCAGCCCTAACGACGCCAACAGCGCCCTCCGGCTCGTCGCTATTCACTCGAACGGCCTGGTGCTTTCTTTTCAGGCCGTGTCGAACCACACATACAATGTGCAGTGGCAGTCTGCCGTGCAAACGCCGTGGGCTAACCTCGTCGCAATTCCATCAGCGCCGACCACCCGGTGGATCTACCTCACCAACTCCACTGTGCCCGACGCACAGCGTTACTATCGCGTCCAAACCTGGGGCCCGTAGCCTTGATAGTTCACGTGCGGAGCCGGAGCGCCGACCTCTTGTCGGCTTGTGCGGTCCACGGGGTGTAAGCGGACAAGATGTCGGTGCGCCGGTCGGAGGTTCGGTCGGCGCGCGGCTTTCAATCCGCAGCAACTCCCGTCAGCAGGGGGCATCTGCATTCCAGGCGCGATCGTCGGTTGGGCATTGCTGCGGACTGAAGTCCGCGCACCGGGTGCTCGGCACCCCCACAACCGAGCCGACCTCTGCGGCCGGTTCGAAAAGCCAGTGACGAGCGGGAGGCTTTGCGGTAACCTGTGGACACTTATGAAAGCGAAACTCCTCACTGTTGCGGTCGTGCTGGCGTTCGTCTTTCTGGGCGTTACTCCGAATCAGGCGGCCCAGAAGGATGAAGTGGCGGTAGCGGCGGACGCGCTGTTGGTCCGGCCGCTATGTTTCGTGGCTACCATCGTGGGCGGCGCGGTGTTCGTCGTGGCGCTGCCCGTGGCGGCGCCTTCTGGTAGCATCGACTCGACCGCTGAAACCCTCGTCAAGCGGCCCGCCTGGGCGACTTTCAAACGGCCGCTGGGCGACTTTGGTTTCGCGCTCGAGTACACGGCGAAAGACTCGGGAAAGACCAAGCACAAAGCGATTGCCCGCGGCTCGAAAGCCGGCCACAAATCTGCAAAACAGTAACAGTGGTCGGCGCGACCGCAGCGTTCAGACGGGCGGGACAAGTGGCGCACGAGAACGCACTCGAGGCCCCCGGCGGCCCATCGCTTGGCGTGCCACGGGCGCACTGTCATCCATCTTGCACCGGCCTGTGACACGATAGGTGCGCAGAATTTCTACTGAGCCATGAGAATTCTTATTGCGACGGTAACGGCGGGGGCAGGACATCTCGCAGCGGCGGCGGCCCTCGACGAAGCCTGGCGCGCGTTCCGGCCCAGCGACGTTGTCGAACGGCTTGACCTCGTCAAGTTCTTCTCGCCGCTACACCGCAAGATCGTATCGGATGGTTACGTGAAGATCGTCGAACACGCCCCGGAGATTTGGGGCTTGATGTTTGGCAAGACCGATAACCCCAAGGTGGCCGGACGATTCAACCGGATTAAGCGCCTGGTTCCGGGAAAGTCGCGAGGGTTGTTCCGCCGGCACGTGAAACAGTTTCGCCCGGACGCGGTGCTCTGCACTCACTATTTGCCGCTTGAAACGCTGGGCCAGATGCGCGGTCGAGAGAAGAACGAGCGGGAGAACGCGAAGGTCTCGCCGGTCGTCGTCAGTGTCGTAACCGATTTCGAGGCGCACGCGCTCTGGATGGAGCCGTGCGTCGACCTTTACTGTGTTGCGACCGAGGAAACCAAAGCCCGGCTGGTTGCCCGTGGCGCTCGACCCGATAACATCGTGGCAACCGGCATCCCGATCTCAGGGAAATTCTCTACCAAACCGGATGCGAAAGTCGTCCGGCAGACGCTGGGCCTGCGCGACGACCAACGGGTCGTGCTGGTTCTTAGCGGAGGCTTCGGCATGGGACCCATCGCTTCCATCCTGGGCGAACTCGATAAGGTGGAACGTAAACTGCAAGTGGTTGCCGTGGCCGGCCGGAACGAGGAACTCCGGCGCGAATTGGCGGCCCGCGATTGGGGGCATCCCACACATGTTCTCGGCTATGCTTCCAATATGCACGAGCTCATCACGATCGCCGACCTTATTATCAGCAAACCCGGCGGCCTGACCACGTCGGAGGTGCTCGCGATGGGCAAGCCGCTTTTTATTGTGAATCCGATCCCCGGGCAGGAAGCCGCGAACAGCGATTTTCTGCTCGAACACGGCGCCGCGGCCAAAGTGAATCGGGTCGAGGATCTTCCGTTCAAAATGGAGCAGTTGCTGGGGTCGAAGAAACTGGTTGAAATGGCCCGCGCCGCCAGGCGTCTCGGCCACCCCGGCGCCGCCCGCGAGGTCTGCGAGGAAACCTTCCGGCGCGTCCAATCCCGCTAGCCCGAGTAATTCACACGCATGGTAGGGGGCGCACTCCGCTGCGCGCCGGCAATACAGCAGAAACGCAAGCTCGTGCAGCGGGCGGCGCCAGCGGAGTGCGCGCCTCGCCTACAGCACCGGCGCGCGGGCTTCAGTCCGCAGGGATACCCGCTTGGCCGTTGCGTTTGGAATGCGAAAACTCCTTGTTGGCGGGCGTTGCTGCGGACTGAAGTCCGCGCGCCGACCACGCCGCAACGGCCGTCCTTCACAAATGGCTGAAGCGGCACAACCAAGCGGCACCTCTCTCTGGCGAATTTTCTGGAACTCACTCATTTTTGATGCAAATTGCAGCGCAACGGAACCTATGGACCTAAAATTACCTCCGTTGGGAGAAGGCGCGGATTCAGGCACAGTCGTCAACCTCTTTGTCAAAGAGGGCGACCTGCTTGCCAAAGACCAGCCCGTGCTCGAACTCGAGAACGAGAAGGCCGTCGCGACCATCCCCTCCACGTTTTCAGGCAAAGTTACAAAGATCTTCGTCAAGACCGGCGACAAGATAAGCGTTGGCCAACGCATCCTTTCGGCCGGCGTGGAGTCGGGAGCAGCAGCGACTCCGGCAACCGAGCCAAAGCCAGGTGTCGCTACGGGATGGGAGCGGGAGCCTATTATCCAGACACCTTCACCGCAGCAGATGCCTCCATCAGAAGACGAGTCGCCTGAATCGCTGGGCGAGGCAAAACCCGGGGCACCGGTCGCAGCGGCACCTTCGATTCGCAAAATGGCTCGTGAGTTGGGAATCGATCTGACGCGTGTCCGGGGCAGCGCGCGTGGCGGCCGGATTTTGCTGGAGGACGTAAGGGCATATATTCAACGCCTACAACGGTTGGCTGCCCAGTCCAGGGCCGCAGGAGGACCTGCCCCTGCCGCCCTGAAGCCGCCGCCCGAGCAAATCGATTTTTCGAAATGGGGTCCCGTCACCCAAAAGCCGCTGTCTCCGTTGCGCCAGGTCATCGCGCGGCGCATGTCTGAAAACTGGAATGCGGTGCCACGCGTCACCCAGTTCGATGATGCGGATATCACCCTGCTGAACGCGCTGCGCAAGAAATACACTTCCGCTTACGAGCAAAAGGGTACGCGGCTGACGCTTACTTCCTTCGCAATCAAAGCCGTCGTGGACACGCTCAAAAAACACCCCATCCTGAACTCGAGTCTCGACGAGGCCACCCAGCAAATCGTTTTCAAGGAATACTACCACATAGGGATTGCCGTTGATACGGATGCTGGATTGATCGTGCCGGTCATCCGCGACGCGGATAAGAAGGGCCTGCTTGAGCTATCGAAAGAGCTGGAGGAGTTGGCGCGGAAAGCCCGCGACCGCAAAGTCTCGGCTGAGGAACTGAAGGGAGGCACATTCACGATTTCCAACCAGGGCGGCATTGGCGGCGCCCATTTCACCCCGATCGTGAATAAACCCGAGGTGGCCATTTTGGGTTTGGGGCGCGGCGCGATGAAGGCCGTCGTTCGGGAAGACACCGTTGTACCTCGACTCATGATGCCCATTGCCCTGTCGTACGATCACCGGGTCATCGACGGCGGCGTCGCCGCGCGGTTCACGGTGGATTTGGTGAAGGCGTTTGAGGAGTTTGGTGAGGGTCGTGTGCGTCTCTAATCCTCCTCGTCCTCGTTCTCGTCCTCATGCTCGAATGAATGCTCCACCGAATCCCGCGGTGACGGTTCCTCCCGCCTCAGTTCGTGCCAAACCTAACTGTTTCGATCACGAAAACCTCGATGTTTATCAGTCGGAGCTTCGATTTATCACTTGGGTGACGCCCCTGCTTGAAGAGGCTAAAGGCGTTGCTGGCGGAAAGACCCGCGAGGTTTGTGACCAACTCGACAGGGCGAGCCTTTCCTGCCTTCTTAACACCGCTGAAGGCAACGGAAAGCGCCGAGGCCAAGCGCGAGCGAGATTTTTTGACGACGCCCGTGGTTCGGCTACGGAATGCGCAGGATGCCTGGACGCCTTAGTGGCCAAAAGCGTTTTCAGTTCGGATCGAGTCGCGGAAGGTAAAGGTCTATTGTTGAGGATCGTCTCGATGCTCTGCGGCCTTGTCGATCGGTTTGATCAGAGCGACGGACGACTCCACGAGGAACGGGTGGAATACAAGGTTAATGTGAAGCCCGCAGAATCGAGGACGAGAACGAGAACGAGGATGAGGACGAGCACGGGGACGAGAACGAGGACGAGCACGACGACGAGAGGGAATTGAACCAATCTTGATATGGATGCCATTAACACCGAAATCGCAGTACTCGGCGCCGGACCGGGAGGCTACGCCGCCGCTTTTTACGCTGCCGACCTGGGCAGGAAAGTCATTCTCATCGAGCGCGACAAGGTCCTGGGCGGCGTGTGCCTGAATCGCGGCTGCATCCCGTCCAAAGCCCTGCTGTACGCCGCCCATAACATTGCCGCCGCCAGGGAATCCGAACATCGGGGCATCACTTTCGGGGCGCCCACCATCGACCTGCCTAAACTGCGAGCCTGGAAGGACTCCATCCTCGCGCGCCTCTCGGGTGGCGTCGCACAGTTGGCCAAAATGCGGGCGGTGCAGGTCCTGCACGGGCGCGGTTATTTCGAGGACTCGCGGACCTTGCGCGTCGAAACCGCCGAGGGCCAGCAGTTCGTTCATTTCGAGAAAGCCATCGTCGCTGTCGGCTCCAAATCGGCCATGCCCAGGGCCTTTGACCTCGGCAACCCTCGCGTGATGACTTCGCGCGAAGCGCTCGAGATCGAGGACATACCCGAAAACCTGCTGGTGATCGGCGGCGGCTATATCGGCATGGAACTGGGCACCGTTTATGCCGCGTTTGGCAGCAAGGTAGTCCTCGTCGAAGCCCTGGACACTATCCTGGCCGGCGCCGATCCGGACCTCGCCCGGCCGGTCGTTGCCTATGCGAAGAAAGCTTTCAAGGAAGTCCGCCTGAAAACAAAGGTCGGTAAAATGGCCACCAGCGGAAAGCAGATTAAAGTCGAATTCGATTTGGACGGCCAAAAGCAGGAAGAGCTTTATGACCGGGTTCTGGTCGCCGTTGGCCGCAGCCCGAACGTCGACGATCTCGGCTTGGAAAACACCAAGGTCTCGTTCGATGACAAAGGCTTTGTCCACGTCAACGACAAGCAGCAGACCACCGATCCTTCGGTCTATGCCATCGGCGATATCGCTGGCGGCGTGCTCCTTGCCCACAAGGCCAGCAAGGAAGCCCGCATCGCGGTCGAGGTGATCATTGGTGAAGACAGCGCCTTTGCCGACGTCACGATTCCGGCGGTGGTTTTCACCGACCCCGAACTCGCCTGGTGCGGTCTGACGGAATCGGAGGCCAAGGCCAAAGGCCTGGAGGTCAAGGTCGCCAAGTTCCCCTGGGCGGCCTCAGGCCGCGCGCTGTCATTCGACCGGCCGGATGGGCTGACCAAACTCATTATCGAACCGGATACCGAACGCATTCTTGGGGTTGGCATCGTCGGCGTCGGCGCCGGCGAACTAATTTCCGAAGGCGTGCTTGCCGTCGAGATGGGCGCGACGGCCAAGGACATCGCCCTCGCGGTGCACCCCCATCCCACCCTCTCCGAGACACTGATGGAAGCCGCGGAGGCTTTTTACGGCCACGCGACCCACACGTGGGCAAAGAAAAAGACGGCCTCCGCTTAATCTTCAGTCTTGAATTGTCCGCGCGGCCGCGTAGTATTGGCTCAGGCTGGCTTTGAAGCCGGCGCGATGGTTCGGGGCGTAGCGTAGCTTGGTAGCGCGTCTGAATGGGGTTCAGAAGGTCGTGAGTTCAAATCTCACCGCCCCGACCATTAGCTGAATTTCGTGGTTGCATTTCAGTCTCATTCCTTCCACTGTATGCCTTACAGGTTCGGGGCGTAGCGTAGCCTGGCTAGCGCGCTTGTTTCGGGTACAAGAGGTCGTGAGTTCGAATCTCACCGCCCCGACCATCTTTTCAAATTATTTCTCTCATTACTGCTTTTCTTGGACGATGCGCCAGAGATTGCGCAGGTTGCGTTCGTGCATGCCGTGAGACCAAACGCCAGGAGGCCTGTCTCGGAATGCGGGAAACCGGGTCGCCGCGAGCCGCGGCTTCGCCTGGTCCAGTGTCAGTCCCTGGCGCTGAGCCGTTTGGACCCCGGCAAGCATTCGCTGATAATAGTCTCGGACTGGCGTCAGATCGCTCTTCAGCAAGGGCGGGCTGTGGGCAGGGACCACGTGGTCGATCTGCACGTCCAGGGCAAGAAACCTGTCGAGTACCGTCAGAAACCGCCGGACGTCCTCGAGTGTGGATTGCTCGCCGATCTCGGGGAAATGGGCTCGCTGGTATAGAATGCCACCCGAGACCAGGAGTTTCTCTTGCGGGATGTACACCAGGGTGTCCGACAAGCTGTGGCCCCTACCGAAGAACACCAATTCCAACTGCACATCGCCCAGGTCCAGCGTGCGCTCGTTGGTGAAAGTGAGCGAGGGCTTGACCACCGCATATCCCTCTCGGAGATCCTGGGTGTGAAACTCCCAAAACTTGATCTCTTCCCGGGCCATTCTCGTCTCTTCAGCACTGCGTCCGGCCATCCGCGGCAACCCGGCCCGCAGGCTCTGCATATACTTGTCGGCGCGCTCGATCTCCCGGTTCTTCCACTCGGGCTCGGTTTGCCGGCGAACGATCCACTGCATGTCTCCCGGCAAGTTCTGGTGACCGACAATCACGGCCCCCTTGAACAGGCTGTTGCCGCCGGGGTGGTTGTCATGGGCGTGCGTATTGATCACATAGACCCAGTCGCTCCGCCCGAACGTTCGCTCGAGCTTCTCTTTAATGGGGCCGACGATGCGGGGCGACATTTCGGTATCGATGATCACCAGGCCCTTCACGGTCCGAATCGCCGTCAGGTTGCAGCGCCGGTCCATCCCGACCCAGTAGGCCAGCACGACGCGGTCCGACAGCTTCTCCAGGTCGACAAACTCGCTCCCGTCGCTCTGCGGAAGAGCCGCACGCGTTTGGGTCAAAAGGCATGCGCAAATGAGCCCGGTCATCAAGGTTCTGCCGGGCAGGTCGAGGAATCGCAGGGCGAGCCAACCGGCGTTGGATAGTGAACTGGTGCCAGCGCGAGCGACGGTAGGATGCTGGAGGTATGTTGAAACCGTCATGCTTCAACTATACGAATTATAGCGAAGAACTCAGGCCAAAACTGCGAGCGAACCGACTGCGCTCCCTCAACCGCAATACGCCACCTACAAGGCGTCGCGCTTGGCGGCCGTCAGCAACAACCATGGCAGTTCGGAACACCAGCGAGCGTGTATTTTATATTGACGCATAGAAACTTCTTGCTGGCGGAGCAAAATGGGAGGTAAATAACCGGTGAAAGCCCCAAACTGACGCGTCCGTGCGTATTTCGGAGGATCCGCATGACATGTTTAACGCCGCATTCGAAAGAGTGGTTCGTGGCCTTGGCGAAGGTGAATCCCCAAGAGGCCGCGCATGCCAAGCAACTTATCAAATCCGCAGGCACGGCTGAGGTCTGCTCGCTCTGCGGGGGTGGCGAGGCCCGCGACTACCAGGTGACCAACAAATGGTTTGGCAGCATACCGGCGACGTTCCGGCTCTGCGAGGATTGCCTCTCGACCCGGGCATCTGAGGGTGAACAGTTTGTCTCGTTCACCTGCGGTTAAGGCTATACGCCCCGACATAGGTCGCGCCGCGTGAGGGCACGCGGCCTACGAGGGAGTGTAGGCCGCGTGCCCTCACGCGGCGCAAGCATTTATGACGTCCAG